>BDTL01000051.1 GCA_002898115.1 bacterium BMS3Bbin02
TGTGGCACGATCGGAGTCAGACCGAGTGCCCTTGCGAGGAACGACGCCATCTGGTCCCGATGCACGTCATCGTCGGGGCAGTAACGGTCGTTGTCCGGCGGGTTGCAACCCTTCGTGACGCCGACCGATGCGAGCCGATCAATGTCGGCTGCGAACGCGGACCCACTGGTATCAACGAATGCTCCCCCACCGCCGGTGTTCGAGTACCCGAACGCCCGCACCAGGAACGCCGCCATTTCGCCACGCGTGATATCGGCATCGGGACAATACGCATCGTTCGCCGGCGGGTTGCACCCCCTGGTGATCCCGGCCGCAGCCAGACGGTTGATATCCACTTCGAACAGCGACCCATCATCATCTGAAAAGAAGTCAGTTGAGGAAGTCGGAAGGTCCAACCCACGCCCCAAAAGCGCGGCCATCTGCCCACGGGTCACCGACGCGTCCGGACAGAACCGATCGTTGGCGGGCGGGTTGCAGCCCTTGGTGATCCCCTGAGCGGCAATCGCTTCAATATTCCCCTCATGGACGTTGCCGTTGTCATCGGAGAACGTACCCCCGGGCGGCAACTCGCCGGCGTACGACGCCACCGCAAACACGGACATCAACATGCTGACAACTACGAATGCTACGGCACCAGTCTTTGACCTCGAACCCATGTGTCAACCCCTTGTGGCCCTGTACTCATGTGCGTCTTGAGTACCAAATGTACCCCATCGCCCGGAACATGCGCGAGGCTTCTTGCGCTGCCTGGGGCCACACGTGGCCCCAGGCAGCGCAAGAAGCCTGAGATGGTCGGTCCTACGAAGTCCGGTAGGCGTCCGGGGTTGGTTTCACTGGGCGATCGAGCCACAGCGGGCGGCGCAGACCACCGGGGCCGGGGCCAGGTTTCGTCTTGGCGAGCCACTCCTTGTAGATCTCGTGGCTCCGGTTCGTATCAACCACCACGTCGCCGTAACGGTCACCCGGTTCGGCCTTCACCAGACGCACACGTTGGTGCCACGCATGCATGCCCGAGATCGGATCGGGATGGACCGGGAACGCCAGGTTCTGGTTCACACCCGGATCCTTCCACCAGATCCGCTCGGAATCCGGATCATCGGAGGTGAACGGTTCGATCCCCTTCAACTGGCGCAACCGCCACTTGCCGTCCTCAAGCTGCTCGACGTTGACGAGCGCAGACGACCAGCGCTCGTTCCCGCTCTCGTCGTCGAGGCGCCACCGTCCCAGGTGATGCGACGCCGCAACCACACCGGGACGGATTCCCTCGGTTGGCCATGCCCGCATCACGAAATGCCCGGAATCGGTTTCGATACGGACCAGGTCCGCGGTCACGAAACCGAGCTCTTCTGCATCACTTGCGTTGATCCAGAGTGGGTGCCCGTGGCTGATCTCGTACAAGTATTTGGCGTTCCCCGAACGGGTATGAATCAGTGTCGGCAGCCGGAAGATCGGGACCAAGATTCGTTCGGTCCCCGCCATGTCCATGTCGCGCCAGTACACATGGGTCTTCTGATATCCGGGGATCGCCTCATCGCTCCATCCCCACTCGTCCATCGTCTTGGAGTACCACTCAAGCTTGCGGCTCGGTGACTTGAATCCCTGGACAACGGCATCTCCGATCGACACGCCGACGGCAGTTCCGTTCTGACGTGCAATCCCATCGTCATCGGGCACGACACCATCCACTGGACGTTCGTTCACCTTGTAAACATCGCGCTCGACCTCGACCGCACCGAACCTTCGCATGTACTCCAGCGGGGTGAGACCCCTCTCAGCAGCCTTCTCGGGGAGCCCGGGCACCGAGTTCTCGAACATCCACCCGTAGTACTCATCGACCGACACCGGGCGACTCGGGTCGTTCGGTGACTCGAACCACTTCCTGATGCCGAGGGAGCCGTCCGGGTCGACCTGCCAGGAGAGGTCGATCCAGAACTCGGTCTCTTCCCACACCTCCCCCGGGTTGGTTTCGTAGGTGCGGTTGATGGTGCGACCGTCGCGCTCGGCTGCGACCCGCAACACCGGCTGGCGAAAGCCGAGCCATTTCGCGGCGTGGGTCTCGTAACTGTGGGTGTCGTGGCGTTCCGCGGCGACACCCATGGGAAGCACGTAGTCGGCGAACCAGGCGGTCTCAGACCACGTAGGAGTCAGTGCAACGTGCAAACCAACCTTGGATTCGTCCTTGAGAACCTCCAGCCATGTGAAACCATCGGGATTCGTCCACACGGGGTTGTAGACCCGGGTGAAATAGACATCGAGCTTGCCCCTGCCCTCCTTCAGGAAGTGCGGGAGCAGAATGCTCATCTCGTGATGGCTGAGCGGATACTCCTTGGGCCACAACATCTCGTTCCAACGGCTGTGTGGCGGAGGCATGTTCCAATGCGCGGGTTTGAACTTCACCCATCCAGACGGCGACAGGCCACCCTTTGTGCCGACTGACCCGGTGAGGACGTGAAGGAACTGAAGGGTCCGGGCACCCTGCCACCCACTCAAATTGCCGGAACCCACGGACCGCCACGTATGCGACGAAAAAGCATGGCCCGCGTTGGCGATCTCTCGCGCAACGGCCTCGATCTGGCCGGGTTGGAGTCCGCACTCCTCGGTCGCCCACTCGGGGGTGTACTCGGCGTATTCCTCCTTGAGCACAGCTACGAATGTCTCGTAGGTCCGGGGCCGGTCCGGGTAGCGGGTCGCTAGAGAGTCTTCCCAGTTCACCCAACGTTCCATGAATTCGTGGTCGACCTCGTTCCACTCCAGTAGCAGGCGAGCAATGGCGAGCAGCATCGCGGGCTCGGTACCGGGCCAGCACGACAGCCAGAAGTTCGACATCGAGGCGGTGTTTGAGAGCCGGGGATCGACCGTCCCGATCTTGCAGCCCGCCGTTTTGGCTTCCATGATTCGCTGGGCGTGCGGGTTGAAGTAGTGACCGGTTTCGAGGTGCGCCGATAGCAACAGGATGAACTTGGCGTTGGCGAAGTCTGACGAGGGTCGGTCGTAACCGGACCACAGGGCGTACCCGACCCGAGCACCGGACGAGCAGATGTTGGTGTGGCTGTTGTGCCCGTCAACTCCCCACGCCTTCAATGTCCGATCCATGAAGCCGTCTTCCCCGGGACGGCCGACGTGATACATGATCTCGTCGTGGCGGTCTTCACGAATCGCCTTGCCCATCCGACCCCCGATATCGGCGAGGGCGTCCTCCCACGACACCCGCTCCCACTTCCCGCTGCCACGCTCCCCGACACGTTTCAGCGGATAGAGAATACGTTCGGGGTCATCAACCTGGTTGATCGTTGCGGGACCCTTGGCACAGTTTCTGCCGCGAGATCCGGGATGCTCCGGGTTCCCCTCGAACCGGCGAATCTTGCCGGAGTCCTTGTCGATGTACGCCAGCAGGCCGCACGCCGACTCGCAATTGAAACACGTTGTGGGGACCAATCGGTATGACTTCTTTACCTTCTCCGGCCACGCATTGGCGTCGTACTCCTCCCAGTCGTCCCATCGTTCCACCGGTGGATAGTTCGTCAGTTCGCCGCCTGGAAGAAGCCGTTGAATCTCGTTTTCTGTCGTCATGAGTACCTCATGTCAAAGGAACACTTTGTCCGGCTTTCACGAACGCGTCGTCCGTCAGCCCGACACCGATAGCAGCGGAGACTCCGCCCAGACCACCGATAACCACCGGCAATCCACCGAGGACCGCGACCGCACAGGCTGCCGGCACCACTGTCGCAAGAACTAATCCGATGCGATACTCGCGTGAGAACGCTCCCTCAGTGAGGTGGTGGTATGCCGCGGCGGCATCGGCGCCGTGGCTCGCACGAGACTCAAGGAGAGCCGTGATGCCCAGTCCGGTCGCACCGACCAGCATGGTGAGCGCAAACGATCCGACACCAATGGAAATGCCTCCACCGGTCAATGCGGCTCCCGATGATGCCGGCAGGTCGACATCCGAAACGAGCGATGCAAGCAGTGATACTCCCCCGCCGACGGTGAACGCCGCAGCGACCATATGCCACAGGAGCACGGGGCTGTTCCACAGGGTTCTCCCCTTCGCCTGTCCAAAGAGGAACGCCGTGTAACCGGCAGTCGCAAGTCCGGTAAGTGCCGCGAGCCAGATCGCAATACGGGCAATACTCGCCTGATCACTGAATCCGGCAAGGAACCACACACCGAACGTGGCTGCCTGCACCGTCAGAATCCATGCGCCACGCACCAGCCATGACGACGGGTTCCCCTTCGTGAGCAGGTAATAGAACCGGTCGGGACGCTTGAGGTCCAGTACGAGCAGCACACCGGTGAGGGCGAGGAACAGTCCCCCGACGAGTGGTGCGACGGTGTCCATCCACGCCGAATCAAGGCCCGCCCCGAACACCATGGCAACCAACGCGGCGATTGCGATGCCGGCTGAGATCGCTTTGGTGAGGAAGTAGGCGGAGACTCGCCAACCCCAAGGCATTGGGAAGTCGTTGGCGTACACGACACGGGCGTGGCCGGCATCGTCGGCAACATCGCGCGTCGGTACCTTGTTCGTGTCGGGTCCGTCGGTGAGATCGATCGCGAGCCAGGACTTTTCGATGCCCGCGGGGTCGCGCCAGATGCCGCCATCGTCGGAGCGGGTAGCAGCGAGCGGTTCGATATTTACGCGCTCGGCACCCTTGTACCAAAGGTTCGGTTTGGTGCCGCGCTCGACGGCACGCTGGGTAAGAGTCCCTTCGGCGACAAGTTGTGCAATCTTGGTGTCCGGGTTGTCGAGGTCGCCGGCAACGATGGCCTGCTCGGGGCACACCACAACACACGCGGGTTCAAGACCGACTTCGATGCGGTGTACGCAATAATTGCACTTCTGTGCGGTGTGATCATTCGGGTCGATGTACAGCGCGTCATACGGACAGGCCTGCATGCAGGACTTACATCCGATGCAGATGCTCGTGTCGAAGTCGACAATGCCGTCTGCTCGTTTGTACAACGCAGACGTTGGGCAGATCGTCACGCACGGCGCGTCGGTGCAGTGGTTGCAGCGCATCACGGAGAAGGACCGCTGGGTGTCGGGCCAGGTCCCCTGTTCGACATACTTCACCCATGTGCGATTCACGCCAAGCGGCACGCGGTGTTCGGTCTTGCAGGCAACCGTGCACGCGTGACACCCGATACATGTCGTTTGATCGATAACGAATCCGTAGCGCAGATCTACCTCCCGGCGATCGAGTTTGGCACGTTGTTACTCCTGCGGCATGGCCATCACTGCGGCTACGATGTCCGCCGCATCAAGGCCCGGGGCATCGACGTCACCGAGCTGCTCTTTTACGATTCCGAGCACGGCGTCCGGTTCGTGACGCACGCCGACCAACGCATCCTGGAGTTCACCCAATGCTTCGGCAGGCTCCATGAAGAAGTCCCCGGACAGAACCAGTCCATCAACGACCCCGTCTCGGACCGCAACCGTTGCGCGGACCAAACCACCGGGCGCCTTGTGCACACCCTCAACAACCTTCACACCCTCCGCGATCTTCACCATGTCACCGGAGGCCGGCAGCCCGTCGAGATGGAGCCAATCCTCCGAGGCGATTCGCTCCTCCTGCTCAGCAATGGCGGCAAGCTCATCGGGACGAGGCTCATCGAGGACGAGTTCTGCACCGAGAGTTTCCGAGAAACATTCCATGAGGATCCGCACGCCATCCTCTCGTGAGGGCGCGTCATCACCGAGTTGTCGGTTGATCGTCGTGAGATATTCCCTCATGGTGGAATACATCTTGTCGCGGAACTTCTCCGACGGAACCCGCAGCACGCGAACCATGAGTTCGTAGTTGAAGTCGAACATCAGACTCCCCGCAACGATCATCGACTCTCCGACCGTCGCTGCACCGGTACCACCGATCTTGCGGCCACCGACCTGGATATCGTTCACGGGCCGGTGGACTGCGGCAATTCCCATCCGGTTCAGAGCCAACACGGGACCGGCAAGAAACCGGGTATACACATCAGCAAGCTTCGTCGGCACCCGTGACTGGTGGAAGATCGTATGCCAGAACGTCTGACCTTCGTCGAGGTACACGGCGCCTCCGCCGATCTCCCTGCGATACACGGGCACGCCGGCCTCGCTGCAATAGTCGAGATCGACCTCAGTCCTGGCATCCTGGTGGTGTCCGATGCTCACAAACGGGTCGCTGGGGCGGGTAATAGTGATCGTATCGGGCGTGTCCTCACGCATTGCGTACCCGACACCGTGAAAGATGGCGAGCGATCGGAGTGATCCAACCTGCCCGAAGTCAAGTAGCCGAATAGTCATCCGTTTCCTTCCGTGATCATCAATCGGCGCACCGAATGCAACTGATCTCTAGTTCGTCGATTCGCGTTCGATAGGCTTCAACTGCGGCATCATCAGTCAACAGACCCGCCTCCGCGTTGGATGGGTCGTCCGGTCTCACGACCGATATCCAGCCCGCTTCGTATGGGTCTTTGTTCGCGATGAGCATGTCCTCGGCGAAGCCCTCCTCATTTATCTCGAGTACTTCACCATCGAACGGCGAATGGATCGGACCCACCCACTTCGCCGATTCGACAGTTGCAACGGACTTACCGGCAGCCACATGCTTGCCGACTCTCTTGAATCTGATCGAAACCATCTTGCCCATCCGGGTCTGCGCCACATCGGTGATACCCAGACGCGCGACATCACCCTCGAACCGTACCCAGAGGTCTCCGGGCACGTCATACGAGTATCCGCTCGGGATGGCACATCCCCGGTGGACAATCACGCGGTCACTCGCATTCGATCCCTTCGGTCTCAAGGAATGCTTGATAGGCGGCAATACCATTCGGCCCGGTGACGAGGTCCGCCCGATCTGCATCCCAGTCCGCTGGCATGATCTTCATGTACCAGCCTTCCCCGTACGGGTCGGTGTTGATGATGCCGGGGTTCGTTACCAGCAGCGGATTCGTCTCAAGGATCTCTCCTGAGACCGGCGCCGTCACCGGGCCGACCCACTTTCCGCTCTCAATGGTTCCGAGCGAGCGTGCCTTCTTGGCTGGCCTTCCTACCTTCTTCGGTAGCGCCGAAATGATCGCATGAGCCAGACTTTGGGCGACGTCGGTAACACCGACAACGACGGAACCATCCTCCTGGGGGGCAACCCATACATGCTTCTCGGGCCAGTAATACAAGTCTTCCGGTAGGTTGCAGCCGCGTACCTCACTCATTCTTCGTCTCCTGATCGTGATGGTCTTGCCAGTGGTAGAGGAACATGTCGAAGGCGACAAGCCTGATCGCTCGGTAGTGCTCCTCGAGGAACGTTGGGTCGGTATTTCGGGGTTTCACTTCCGTTCGATGTGACTCGTCGCACTCGGGACATTGCAGCTCCATGAATCGGCGTCCCCACGATGTCTCGGTCACGACCTTGTCCGGGTGGTCGTCGGTGAGATGGCCATGCATCTCGGGTCGTGGTCCCGACTCGTCGCAGTACGGACATCTCATGTCGCCTCTCCGACGTCGCTCGCCGCAACACCTACTGCCTTGTTGACGAGGTCAACAACCGCGGCTCCGGCTCCCGTGATGGCGACCTGATCTGCCTCAGGAACCTTCGTAGCGAGGCCCGCCGAGACCAGGTCGGCCACGCGCTCTTGGAGTGTAAGCCGGCCGAGACCTGACCTTTCGGCAAGATCCCCGGTCCTCAAGTGCCCTTCCCGGGCCAGGGCCTGGAGGAGCGGGAAGTAACTCCCGTTGAGCGCCATCTGGAGGGTTCTAAGAACAGACTCACGAACTGCGTCGGTCCGAGTGGCACGATCCGACATGAAGGAGGTCCGCCACACACCTGTACCGGACTCAAGTCGATCCTCCCGGTCCAGAACGGCTATCTGATACCGAAGTACACCGGCAACATCAAGACCGATAGCCCGTGCAATGAACGCTTCCTCAGGCGGTGGGTCGACACGCTCAGGAAGGGGAAGGATCGACTCACCCAACCAGAACCAACTCCTTCGCCCGTTCTACCAACTGCGCGATATCGATTACCTCAATCCGCCCCTCGTTGCCGGTTGTCTTGACAGCATCCGAGTACATGATCATATCCTTCGGGCACGAGACGACGAAAAACCTCACATCCTCGCCGAGTGCCACTGCTTCCCTGATTCTATTCTCGGACGGACGCTCGTCGAGACCCGAGTCATCCATCCATATGCGTCCACCACCGGCGCCACAGCACAGACTGTTCTCACGGCACCGGCCCATCTCGACAACCTCAAGCCCGGTTGCTCGTATGAGACGCCGGGGCGCCTCATACTCATCCTGGTACCGACCGAGATAACACGGGTCGTGATACGTCGCCTTACCGGTCAACGATCCAAGTGAGATCTTGCCTACTGAGATGAGCTCATCGAGCAGGGCCGTGTAGTGCAGCACGTCATCGTCGGTCGGATACTCACCTCGGAGGGTGTTGAGAGAATGGGGGTCGGTGGTGAACATCCGTTGGTATGAAGCCGACTCGAAGGCCTCGACGTTCGAGTCACGCAACATCTCGAAAAGCCCCTCTTCACCTGCGCGACGAACGTCGTTTCCGGCGTTGCGTTCACCGTCATAGAGAATTCCAAAATCGACATCGGCAGCTCTGAGGAGTCGCGCGACCGTCTGGGAGACCTCGGCCGCCCGCGGGTCAAACGCTGCGTGATCACCTACGAACCACAGATACTCCGCAGCTTCCTTGCGGACATCTTTGACCTTGAAGTCCAGACCCTTGGTCCAGCGGGCCCGCTGCTTCGCAGACTTCCCGAAGCTGTTACCGCCTCGGGCCAACGACTGGAACGCGCTCTGAAGCCCGGATTCGACCTCCCCAACGTCGACAAGCCTGCGGCGGAGTTGGACAATTGTTGGAATGTGCTCGATGCCGACCGGGCACACCTCCATACACGCCATGCAGGTCGTACATGCCCACAGCGTGTCACGTGCAATGACCGTACCGGCAATCTCTGTTGCGTCCGCGTTGCGGGGCTCAACACCAAGTCCGAACCACATTCGCAACCCCGACCGGGCGTCCGCATGTTCACGCAGGTCGAGGATGAGATCTCGTGGCGAGAGCGGTGAGCCCGATGCTCGAGCCGGACACACCTCGTGGCATCGACCGCATTTCGTGCAGGCGTCAAGGTCGAGGAGGTCCTTCCACGTGAAGTCGTCTATGGATTGGTAACCAGGTGAGGTCGGATCCTCGACACCGGCGAGCACCGCAGCTGACCGGGGCTCGGTAAACGCAAGGTTGGCCGCGTCATTGATGACGTGCATACCCTTCGAATAGGGCAGATACGCAACAAAAGCGAGCGCCGCAAGCCCGTGAATCCACCATGTGAACGTCCGTGCCAGGTCGTTCGCCGTCTGCCCGAGTGGACCCGTAGCCAACGCAATAGCCCAGCCGGCGATCGAGACAACTTCAAAGTCCGGGAAATCGGTCGCAGCAATTCGAAACCCCTCGAGCAGAAACCCTGAAATTCCAAGGAACAGCAGGATCCCGAGAAATGCCCGGTCGTCGAGCTGGTAACCACGGCGGTCCGCTTCAATGTCGTCGACCCGGGTGTAGTCGAGGCGATCGGGTGCGCTGCGCCGGATACGGGCGAGGACCACAAGCCCTACGACGAATCCGATTCCGAATACATCGAGAATGAGAGCGTATGCGCTGTAGAACCATCCATTCCAGAATTGCCATTCCGGCTTGTTGAGGAAGATCCCGATGATGTCCACGTCGATCGCGATGATGGTCGTCCCGATAAGGAGAACAACAAACCCCCACAGCACAAAGAAGTGGGCAACGCCTACGGCTCGGTTGCGCTTGGTTATGGTGCGGTTCGAACTGATGTCACCGAGCGCCCGAATGAATCGACCGAAGTCAAGTCGCGCCAGGGGTCTTCCCCGGCGGTACTTGCGAATTCTGCGGTAGAACCCCCGGGCAAACACCGCAATGGAAAGCGTCGCGAGCGCGTAGAACAGAACCTTTGTGGTGGTCCCGAAGTTAAGAAAGATCTCCCGACCCGGCGTGTCAACAGTTAGAAACACGCTGAGCATCAACCGTCCAGACGGTCAGTGAGCTCAGGAATGAAATCAAAGATGTCCCCTACCCACCCGTAGTGCGCGACCCCGAAGATCGGAGCTTGCGGATCCGAGTTGACGGCAATGATGGTCGCAGAATCCCGCATGCCTTCAAGGTGTTCCGGCGCCCCGGAGATTCCCAACGCGAGATATACCTTCGGTTTCACCGTAAGACCCGACTTCCCAACCTGACGGGTCTTCGGGAGCCACCCCTGGTCGATGATTGGACGTGACGCCGCAAGCGGAGCACCGAGCGCATCGGCGAGTTCTTGAGCCTCCTCGATATTGTCCTCAGACTCGATGCCGCGGCCGATTGCGACGAGTACCTCCCCGGCGGTGATATCGACGTCACCACCCTCAGGTTCGTGAATCTCGACGAACGACACCGCGAGGTCCGGGATCGTCACATCGACGGTCTCCGCCGCACCCGCACCCCCCGAACGTCCATCGTCGGCCGATGCGGATCCGGCGAGCATTGCGAAGACAGCACGGTCACCGTCGACGGTGACATCGGCTTCGACCTTCCCGGAGTACAACTGACACGTCGCCGACAAACCCGAGGAAGCATCAACACTCAGACAGTAGGACACCAGCGGTAGACCGTTGGCCACGGCCACCTGATTGCCGATCTCCATGCCGATGGACGTATAGGGGACGAGGACGAGTGCCGGTTCACGAGCGGCAACCAGCTCGGAGAAAGCGGCTGCGTGGCCCTGGGGGTTGAAGGCTCCAAGCGCGTCGGTTTCAGCCACCAGAACACGATCGGCTCCACCAAGGGATGCGGTCAGTGCAGAGACACCGGCACCGATCGCAGCGGCATCGACACCTCCCCCGGTTTGGGCCGCGAGCGCACGAGCCGTGGCGAGAAGTTCATAGGTTGCGTCGGTGACCTCGCCGTTGAGATGTTCGACGTAGACAAGAATATCGTTTGACATGGCGTCTCCTATCTCACACCTGCGGCTTGCAGGATCTCCAGCACGCGACCCGCGGCTGCCTCCTCGTCACCTTCGATCATTTCTGCGCCTTCCCCGGCCTCGGGTAGCCGCATTGCGGTGATCGTGACGCCGGACGAATTCTCGGGTTGCTCGATGTCGACTTCCTCGAGCGCACCCGACTCCTGGGCCTGACGGATGCGGGCAACAGCGACGTAACGCGGTGCCTCGCGTGCCGTCTGGATTCCGAGGACTGCTGGTGTCGCGACGTCGTAGTCGGCGGTGATTCCGGCCCAGTACTCCTTCGTCACCCGCAGCGAACCCTCACCGGGGGAAGTGCCAACAACAACCGAGACGTGCGGAAGGTCGAGGCTGGCTGCCACCAACATCGCTACCTGGCCGTCGATTTCGTCCGATGCCTGAACTCCCGACAGGATGAGGTCGTACCCACCGTCACGGATAGCCGACACAAAGGTCGCCGCCTGGGCGTGAGCGTCAACCGCATCGAGATCGTCACCAAGCTTCTTGGCCGAGTCGGCACCCTTGGCGATGGCGGTATGTAGCATCTGTTCCACCTCGTCCGCGGACCCGAGCGCAAACGCCGTCAGCGTGCCACCGGTCTCTTCCTTGAGGAGCAACCCCTCTTCAAGAGCATGGTCATCGAACTCGTTAAGGACATACCCGAGAAAGTCCCGATCAAGGTCAGCTCCGTCGATCTCGAGTTCTTCAACCGGGTCCGGTACGGCCCGCATCAACACAGCAATCTTCATTCCGTCTCCTGTTTCTTCACGCTGTTGACAATCCCATTGCCTCCGCCAATAACTCCGAAATGTCGCGCACGACAAGCGCTCCATCGTTGTTGGTGGACTTCACCGCGTCCTCGAACCGCGACACCTCATATGGACAGACGACGCACAACGTGTCGGCACCGGTTTCGACCGCTTCAAGGACACGTTTCTCGGACAATCGCATCGTCTGATGCTCGGCAGCGAGACCGTCAAGCCACATTCCCCCGCCGCCACCACCGCAGCAGTAGCCGTTTTGCTTGTTTCGCCACATTTCGACAAAGTTCGCACCCGGCAATGCCGCGATGAGATCTCGTGGTGCGTCATATTCGCCGTTGTGGCGGCCGAGGTAACACGGGTCATGGAAGGTGACTGTGCTGAGCACATCCTCAGACAGGTTGAGATCGCCAATCCGGTCAGCCAGGAACCGGGCGTAGTGCTCGACGTTGTAGTTTCCACCACGTTCGGGATACTCGTGAACAAACGCGTTGTACGCGTGTGGATCGGTTGTCAGCAGTACATCGAATTCGTAGCTGTTGAGAGCCTCGATGTTCTGGTCAGCCAGCATCTCGAAGAGGCCCTGCTCACCGGCTCGCAACATCGAGTCGCCGTCGTGGCGTTCTTCGGCGCCAAGGATCGCGAAATCGATGCCCAGCTTGGTGAGGACTCTTGCAAGGCTTCTCGACGCCTCCATACCCCTCGGATGGTACGACGGATAATCGCTCACCCACCACAGCACATCGACCTTGCGCCCAACTTCTGAGATGAGAGGAACGTCCACTTCAAGACCCTTGGTCCAGGCGATCCTTCTCTTCGGGTTCTTCCCGAGAGGGTTTCCGTAGCTGGCGGTCTTCTCAAACACATCCTGAAGTTCCGCAGTCACCGCGCCTGCCAGGACCGCCTCTTGTCGAGCCGCAGGC
>BDTL01000052.1 GCA_002898115.1 bacterium BMS3Bbin02
GCCCGGTCGCGGCTCTCGCTATAGCTACGGGATCAGCCCCGGCCAGAGCGAGGTGTCCGGTGTCGATGCACAGATCCACGAGGACTGGTCGAGCACACGCTCGACGTGATCCTGGCGCACGACCGCCATGCCCCAGTGGGGGTGGAGCGCGGTCTTCAACCCGTGTCCCGCTGCAATCTGCATCGTACGATCGAGACCGGCCAAGAAGGTGTCCCACTCTGGCTCTGTGAGGTCGATCTGGCGGTCGTATCCAGAATGATGTGAGTCCGGGCCAAGCACCATGACCGGAGCACCCGTGCCGGCAATCGTCGCTGCAGCACGATCTATGTAGGCAAGGTTCTCGGAAACGAACTCAGGCCGATAGAGCACTGCAGGCACGAATCCACCCACAAGGGCGAGATCGAATCGATCCAGAAGAGCTCGCAGCTCCTCCGGATCTTCCGGCAGATAGGCGTCGGGGCCGAGCTCGGTTGCGGATAATCCGATCTGCTGCATCTCTGCAAGGACCCGCTCACGGTTCATCAAGTGACCCCACCCGGGAGACCCATCGACCCCCCAGGTGATCGGTGCGCCGGCAATGCGGGTCAAAAAGTTCATGCCATTTCCTCCAGAGTCACGATTCGGCCTTCTCTGGCTGACATAGTGCAAGCCACGGCGATCGCGAGAGCGGTTCGTGCGTCGTGTACCGTGCACTCATTTGGCTCACCGTTGAGGACCATCGCGAGGAACGCATCCGTCTCGCGAACATAGGTCTCGCCAAAGCGCGGTATCCACTCGGCATACGGCTCGATGGGAGGGGGCACCCCCGGCTCGACCGACCGCAAAGGCGTGTGCGAGTCGAGACCGACGGACACTGAGTCCTTCGTGCCGAAGACTTCCATTCGAACGTCATACCCAATGGGGTCCTGGCGCGACCCGCAGAGCACCGCCAGCGTGCCGTCGTCGAGCCAGAGCGTCACCGCGGTCTGGGCATAGTCGTCGTATTTTGAGAACCAGTCGAATCCCTTGGTGGCACCGGCGGCATGGACGCGAATCACCTCTCGACCAGTCACGAAGCGAAGAATGTCGAATTCGTGGATCAATTGGTCGATGAACTCGCCACCCGACCGTGCAACGTACTCCTCGCTTGGCAGCTCGTAGTCATGGTGCTGCCCGATGACCAGTGTGACCGCTCCGAGACTGCCGTCCGCCACCAGGTTGCGCGCTGTGCGGTAGCCCGTGTCGAACCGGCGGTTGAATCCGATCTGCACCGGCACATCTCCTTGCGACACGATGGCGACTGCCCTGTCTGCGTCGACGAGATTCATGGCCAACGGTTTCTCACACAATGCGGGTACTCCGTGCGCTACCGCTAGCTCGATCAGGTCTGCATGCATGTCTGCCGGAGTGCATATGACAACCGCATCAACTGATTCGAGGAGCTCGTCCGGTCCCGGGGTGGTTTCGCCTCCGCAAGTTGCCGCGACATACTCCGATTGAGCAGCCATAGTGTCGGTTACGATGATGGCGGAAACCTCCGGATGACGACGTAGGTTCTCGGCGTGAATCGCACCGATACGCCCAGCGCCGATGATGCCCACTTTCACCAGAACCTCCTCGCTATCCGGTGGGTTGGAACGTTCCAACCATCAAGGTTATACTCTACTAAACCGTGATGTCAATGCGCCGCAGGGATGTCTGCGAACAGCGCACAGCTCATGAGCAAGGAGTGACGATGGAGACAGTGCGGCTCACCACCGGACAGGCGATCGTGCGCTGGGTGGTTGCTCAACGCACCGAGATCGATGGCGTGGAAGTTCCGCTGTTTCCCGGCGTGTTCGGGATCTTCGGTCACGGCAATGTGGTTTCCCTCGCCGAGGCGCTCTCCTTCGTCCAGGATGAGTTGCCGACCTGGCGGGGACACAACGAACAATCCATGGCGCTGGCAGCGATCGCGTTCACTAAGGCGAAACGTCGGCGCCAGATCATGATCGCCACCTCGTCGGTGGGACCAGGGTCGACCAATATGGTGACTTCTGCCGCGGTCGCTCATGCCAACCGGCTACCACTCCTGCTGATCAGTGGCGACACTTTCCAACACCGCATAGTGGACCCCGTCCTGCAACAGATCGAGGACTTCGGCAGCCCGTCAACGACGGTGAGCGATACATTCCGGGCGGTCACCCGTTTCTGGGACCGCATCACCCGCCCTGAGCAGATCATCCAGACCCTTCCCCAGGCACTCGCCGTCATGCTCGATCCGGCCGAGTGCGGTCCGGCGTACATTGGGTTGCCCCAGGACATCGCCGCCGAGGCGCACGACTTCCCCGTGCAGTTCTTCGACACGACTCTTCACTACATCCGCCGACCCGGCCCTGATGCCCGCGACATCACAGCGGCAGCAGCGGTGCTCGCCGCAGCGGACAAGCCGCTCCTCATCGCCGGAGGTGGTGTTCACTACTCCGGTGCCGAGGATGAACTCACGGCTTTCGCGGTCGCCAGGGGAATACCGGTTGTAGAGACCGTGGCCGGCAAGTCCACACTGGTCTACGACCATCCGAACTTCGTCGGCCCGATCGGGGTCACCGGAAGCACCTCAGCCAACGCGCTCGCCGCCGATGCCGATGTGGTCGTGGCGGTGGGTACCCGCCTCCAGGACTTCACCACCGGATCGTGGTCTGTCTTCAAGAACCCGCGGATGCAGCTGGTGTCGATCAACGTCGGGCGGTTTGATGCCACCAAACACCATGCGATATCAGTTGTCGGCGACGCTCGCGTATCGCTCGGGGCATTGGACGAGGCACTCGACGATTATCGCGCTCCCATCGAATGGCTTCGCCGCGCTGGCGAGGAGCGACGCGCCTGGTACGACTATCTCGACGGCTATATAGGCCGCGACTTCGACATGCCGACATATGCTCAGGTCGTCAGGGCGATCAACAACCTCGTCGATGACGATGACTATCAAGTAGCAGCCGCTGGAGGACTCCCGGGCGAAATCAACATGGGCTGGCAAGCGAAATCGGTCGGCTCTATCGACATTGAATACGGCTACTCATGCATGGGGTATGAGATCCCCGGCGCTTGGGGAGCGAAGATGGCACTGCCGGATCGGGACGTTATCTCCTGGGTCGGCGATGGCTCATACCTCATGATGAACTCAGACATCCATTCGACCGTCGCGACCGGCCACAAGGTGATCTTCATCGTGTGCGACAACGGCGGATTCGCAGTCATCAACCGGCTTCAAGTCAACACAGGCGGGAAAGAATTCAACAACCTTCTTCAGCACACGAAGAGGGTCGACGATACGCGGGTTGATTTCGTCAAGCATGCTGAATCGCTCGGTGCCATCGCCGAGAAGGTCACAGGCATCGAGGAACTTCGAGAAGCTTTTCGCAGGGCCAAGGAGGCGGATCGGAGCTACGTCATCGTGATCGACACAGATCCGTACGAATGGACGGAGGGTGGCTCCTGGTGGGAAGTCGGTGTTCCCGAGGTATCGCGCCGTGACCAGGTTCTCGTGGCGCGAGCCGAATGGGATGCCGAGCGCAAACATCAACGCGTCGGGATCTGGGATAGTCCATGAACGCCGGTCTCGTCGGGTTCCGATCGTTGTACATGGTGGATACGTCCAGATGAAACACCCGACGATCCTTGATGTTGCGCATGAGGCAGGCGTTTCCAAGTCGCTGGTTTCTCTCGTTATCAGAGGCTCAGATCGCGTGAGCGCTTCAAGCAGGAGGACGGTTCTCGAAGCAGCGGACAAACTCGGATATCGACCCAACGCAGCCGCGCGAACGATGGTGCGACAACGCTCCTACGTAATAGGTGTGTTGGTCTCCAACCTGCACAACCCGTTCTTCGCCGACGTCATCGACGGTATCGACATGACGGCAACGGACGCCGGATACCGATCAATACTGACAACAGGAAACCGAGTAGCCGAACGGGAGCGCCTCGCGGTCGGAACACTCCTCGAAATGCGGGTCGACGGCCTGATCCTGGTTTCGCCGGCTTTTCACAAGGATTTCGCAATCGAGGTGTCACGATCGGTGCCAACAGTCGTCATCGGAAAGGCAACGCGAGCAGCGTCGGTTGACAGCGTCACAAACGACGACAGGCGTGGCGCAGCCATAGTCGTCGACCACCTCGTCGAACTCGGACACAGCCGTATTGCGCACATCGACGGTGGCGCCGGCGCGGGTTCCCAGCCACGCCGAACCGGCTACAAGCGTTCAATGCGAAGCCATGGACTGGAAACTGAGATTCGATCGGTGCCGGGTGGTTTTACCGAGGAGGGTGGAAGCACGGGAATGCAGAACCTCCTCGCGAAGGGCCCACCCCCCACGGCCGTCTTTGTGGCCAACGACCTTGCTGCGATCGGTGTTCTCAAGGTGCTCAGGTCGGAGGGGCTGAGTGTGCCCGGTGACATCTCCCTGGTCGGCTATGACAACACCGCAATGGCAGCCAGCCATCGTCTGGGCTTGACAACGGTTGACCAACCCAGACACGACATGGGGCGCACGGCGACCGGACTAATCGTGTCAAGGATCGATCAGGAATCCACCCCTGCGAGTCACGTAGTCCTCTCCCCGAAACTCGTAGTCCGCGAGTCAACCGCACCTCCATACTCCTTGACATACCCATCACAACGGAGCCGACAATGAACCTCATCAACCACTGGATCGATGGAGAGTTCGTATCTGCGACACCGAACCGAACGGGACCTGTGTTCAACCCCGCGACGGGTGAACAGACTGCGGAAGTGGCGATGGCATCTCGCGACGACGTCGGACTCGCCGTGGCTGCAGCGAAACCTGCATACAAGCGGCGGATTGCACCGCTGACACGACGCCGGAACATCATGTTCGCGTTTCGCGATCTTCTGGCGAGGAACCGTATGACAACGGCGCCGCGATCTTCGCCAACGAGGTGGAGCCGCGCGAAAGTTCCAGAACGAGATCCAGGTAGGGATGGTCGGTATCAACGTTCCGATCCCGGTACCGCTGTCGTTCTACAGCTTTGGGGGCTGGAAGGACTCGATCTTCGGCTCTCATGCAATCTATGGACCCGAAGGGGTCCGCTTCTACACACGACCCAAGGTTGTCATCAGCCGCTGGCCCGATCCGATCCACCGGGGTGTCGATCTGGGTTTCCCGCAGAACAAATAACCTCACACCGCGACGAGGAGCAAAACAACATGTCCGAGATCACCTACAAAAGCCCTCTACACGAAACAGTCAGTGTGTATCCCACAGATTTCTGGAACGACTCTTGTTCCGTGGAAGAGCTGGCATACGCGATCCAACACGGAGCAGTCGGCGCCACCAGCAACCCGACGATCGTCGAACAGGTTCTCTCCCAGGAGCGCCAATTGTGGGAGGACCGTATCTACGAGATGATCGCTGACCATGCGTCGTGGTCAGATGAAGATGTAACGTCGAAGATCTTCGAAGAGATCGCACTCAAAGGTGCCGAACTTCTCCTGCCGGTGTTCGAACGTGAGAACGGCTTGAAGGGGCGCCTGTCGATCCAAACGAACCCCTCGTATTACCGCAATGTCGATGCGATGGTCGAACAAGCAGTCCGCTACGACTCGCTGGCGCCCAACATGCAGGTGAAGTTGCCGGCGACGAGCCGGGGCATCGCCGCGATCGAGGAAGCGACGTACCGTGGTGTGAATATCAATGCCACTGTCAGTTTCACCGTGCCACAGGCGATCGCGGTCGGTGAGGCTGTCGACCGCGGGTTGGCCAGACGTGAGGCGGAGGGCCTTGAGACAGACAACATGACGCCCGTAACCACGATCATGGTTGGCCGCACCGACGACTGGATCCAGATCGTCACCAAGAGAGACGGCATCACCGTGAGTCCGCAACACCTTCCGTGGGCAGGTGTGGCCGTGTTCAAGAAGGCACGCGAGATCTATGAGGAGCGCGGCTTCCGCTCACGTCTCCTTGCTGCGGCATACCGCCATCATCTGCACTGGTCGGAGTTCATCGGGGGTGACATCATCCTCACCATTCCATCGAAGTGGCAGAAACTGTTCAACAGCTCGAGTGTGGAAGTCAAGGACCGGATCAACGATCCCGTCGACCCTGAAATCATCTCGGAACTCTATGACCGGGTGCCAGATTTCCGCAAGGCGTACGACGCGGATGGCATGACGGTCGAGGAATTCGACACGTACGGCGCGACCGTTCGCACGCTGCGTGGATTCATTGCGTCGTATCATGAGTTGACGAGAGTCGTCCGCGAGGACTTCATGCTTCCCGATCCGGATGTGAAGTAGGTGCCTGAGCAAGGAGCACGCGACGTGTCAATCGACCCCGTTGAGCGACAGCTCTTCGCTGAAGAACTGTCTGTCGAGGCCGGACTGCTTGCCCTGTCCTATCGCGATCAAGATGATCTTGAGGTCCGATCGAAGGGGGTCCTCGACTGGGTTACCGAAGCAGACCTGGCGACCGAGCGCCTCATTCGGAACCGAATCGCCACAACCTTCCCGGATGATCAGATCCTAGGAGAGGAAGGACTGGGCGATGGACAACACATCAGATCGGCCTACTCCACCTGGGTCGTAGACCCGATTGACGGCACCACCTGCTTCGTCTCGGGTCTGCCGAGCTGGTGTGTTTCGATCGCGTGCATTGACGTCCGGGGCCATCCCTATCTCGGCGTCATACGCGATCCTGTTGGAAAGGAGACCTTCTCAGCGCTCCAAGGCCACGGCATCACCATCAACGGTCACAACATCTCGGTCCCATCGAAGGGAATCACCGACGGACTTGTCGGTGTCGGGCACCCGCGCAACGCGCCAAACCAGCCAACTCTCACGTTCCTCCAGGGGCTTCTCAGTCTCGGAGGCCTATTCTATAACTCAGGATCCGCCGCTCTCGCCCTCGCCTACGTCGCCGCCGGGAGGCTCGTCGGTTTCTACGAGTCCGATCTCAGAGCTTGGGATGCCCTGGCAGGCGAAGTGCTGATCCGTGAGTCGGGCGGGTGGTCCACCAGGTTCATGCGAGACGGTTCCCTCGCCACCAGCAAGCCGGTGCTTGCGGCCAACCGCGGCAGTGCCTCTGCAATGTGGGATCTTGCCGGGGACGTGCTGGAGGGGTGTAGCAGCCCCGCGCAGGACGACGGACAGTGAGTCCGCTCACTGCGGTCGCAGGGACCATCTCCCCGTGATCAGGATCCTTGCCGTCGCCGATGAGGTCGACCAGTCCCTGTGCGGGCCACGGTTGAAGGAGTTGCGTCCAGACCTCATCCTGGGTTGCGGAGATCTGCCGTTTGCATACCTCGAGCATCTGCGGACGGAGGCCGAGGTGCCGCTGTTGTACATCCACGGCAATCACGACCCGTCACCCTTTCGTACGAACATCTCGGCGTATCTACCCGCGGAATACTCTGCTCAGTCACCCCCACATGTTGTCGGCTGTATCAACTTGGAGAATCGGTGGGATGACGAGTGCGGATTGCGCGTCGCAGGGCTTGGCGGCTCGATTCGCTACAACGATGGCGCCAACCAATACACTCAGGCCGAGATGCGGGGCCGCGTGCGCAGACTGACCCGCCGGACTCGGATCCGCCGCTGGAGAGACGGGAGATCCGTGGACGTGGTGATCGCCCATTCACCTCCGCTGGATTGCGGCGACGGAGACGATGGGCCCCACCGCGGCTTCTCCGCTTTCCACCGACTGATCGAGCAACTCGAGCCGCGGCTCATGCTGCACGGTCATATCCACCCGCATGGAAAGTCGCGGCCAGACCGGACCATCGGCCGCACCCACATTGTGAACGTGATTCCACACCGTCTCTTGGAGATCGAGCCATGACCTACTCATCCTCGTTTACCAAGGCTCACCGCAAGGAGATCTACCGCCGTCTGGCGAGGGTCGTACGCGGTTCAGCTCCCACGCCTCTGCCGTCGTTCACCGACATGCGCATCCGGCTTCAGCTATTCCAGCAGTCGTACGGCGGCCTGCAGACGATTGAGGTAGCCGACATCGTCGGAACGGTCGATCGGTCCGATGACTTCGACCGAGACTTCCTGCCTCGATCACCTCAGACCAGAGAACGCTGGGAGCGCTTGGAGCGAGCGTTCCCTTCGCTGGCATTCCCCCCAATCTCGGTGTACCGGGTCAATGACGTCTATTTCGTGATCGACGGGAATCATAGAGTCGCCCTTGCTAAACAGAAGGGAGCCGAGTTCATCGACGCTGAAGTCACCGAGATCCACACCGACATCGAGATCAACGAAGACATCGATTTCGAAAAGATCATCTACCTCGAACAAGCGAGGCACTTCATGCAGCAGAGCGGTCTGGAGAGGTCGAGGCCCATGGCGCGCATCGATTTCAGTCGCCCTCAAGGATTCGCAGAATTGCTCGATGTCGTCAAGGCGCACGGGTATGACCTGATGATCGAGCAGGACAAGGTGATGCAGCCACACGAGATCGCAGCGGACTGGTACGACCGGGTCTACCTGCCGGCTGTCGAGTCGATCCGATGGGAGGAGCTGCTCAAACTCGAAACCGGTTCGACTGAAGGCGATCTCTTCCTGTGGGTGCTTCAACGTCGCCGGGAGCACGATCCCCAGCAAGGAGAGCAATCTCTCGAGGATGCGGCGCACAACGCGGCATTAGATCAGGAACGACGCATCAGGGTCAGGGCCCTACGCGCCCTCGGTCGCGGGTGAAGACCGCGAATCGATTGGGAACATCGCCATAGCTGCCGTCCCCGCCGGTTGCATCGATCATGCCAATCAGGACGATCCGCGGATCAGTAACTCAGGCTGCCACAACCGACTTTCGCCTTCAGGCGGTGAGCCATCTTTCACGCGGGAAAGAAGGGCCCTAAACGCCGCGTCGGCCATACCTATGCTGTCCTGAACGATCGTCGTCAGCGGGGGATTCGCGATCGCACCGAAGGTGATGCCGTCGTATCCCACGACGGCGACGTCCTGAGGCACGCGCAACCCCAGATCGTCACAGGCCAGGAGAGCACCCATCGCCATCGTGTCATTGAAGCCCACCACTGCGTCGAGGTCGGGGTGATTCTGGAGGAGTGTCGTGGCTGCTCTCCGACCGTGGCTGATCTTCGGGCGCTCGGCTTCCACGGGCGCGCTCGCGACGGTGGTGTGGTGGGCGATAGCCCGATGCAACGCTACGTAGCGCCCGTGAACGACCTCGGGGAACATCTCGTTCATGAGAATGCCGATCCGTTTCCTACCCCTATCGACCAGATGACCAACAACCAGGTCTGCGGCGGCCGTTTCGTCCATTGCGATGGACACCACATTCGGGATCTGGCACTCCCTGCCGATCACAACAACAGGGCACCCACTGGTCGCCGCGAACTGCTCAATGTCAGAATCCTGCAAGAAGGAAGGAAAAAGAGCGACGCCATCAACGCCGAGGGTGAGAAGTGTCTCGAGTGTTCCCATCCCGCGCTCATCGTCGATGTCGAGCTCGGTAACCACGAGGTAATAGCCATGCTCCCGAGCGGCAGCTTGCATACCCGAACAGGTATCGCCGAAATGCAGATCCTGCATGTCAATGGCGGCGAAACCGAAAGTGAGAGAGGTGCGGGTAACGAGAGCTCTTGCCATCCGGTTCGGGCGGTATCCAAGTTTCTCGATGGCTTCCTTCACTCGTAGGCGAGTTGCAGGCGCCACTCTTGGATGGTCAGCCAGAACTCGAGAAACGGTCTGACGCGAGACGTCGGCCACGTCTGCCACGTCGACGATCGTGGGCCTCTCGATCCCGCTTGGCCTCCTTTTCATCGATTGATCCCCGTTCGTTCGTCGTCGGTGGCTACAGTGGTTGGCATTATGTGAACGTTCACTCTAGGGTATCGTCGGACTTGCCGGACAGATGGAGAATAGCGGGTGACAACATCCTTGGATCTCGTGGTCAATACGACGAAGGCCCGGCTCTTCGTTCAGGTCGACAAGACGTCCCTGCGGTGGTCATGAGCAACACGCCTTGCCACGATTCCGGGGGCCTGCAAAGCGGAAACACCTGCTAGGTCACGCATGCCGTACGAGACACCTCCCTGGACACAGGTCATTGCCCATCGGGGCAACTCAGGACCGAAACCAGAAAACACCCTGGCCGCTATCGAGAGTGCAATCGGCCTTCGCGTCGACATGGTTGAAATCGACATACGGTTGACCAAGGACGGCGTCCCGATCCTCATGCACAACGATCGGGTCGACGGCACAACGTCGGGCACCGGGCTAGTGACAGACTTCACGTGGGATGAGCTCAAGACGCTCGACGCCGGCAGTTGGTATGGCAGGGAGTTTGCCGATGAGCCCGTGCGCGCTCTCGATGAAGTACTCGATCTGACCCGCGGCCGGGTCGCGTTGAATCTCGACATCAAGGTGCCTGAAGCCGCCGAGCCGACTGTCATCGCCGTGATCAAGGCAGGCGTGTCAGCAAGCGTTGTCATCAGCGGTTGCACACCGAAGTGTGTGCGAACCGTAGGGGATACGACGAACGGCATTGCCACGCTCCTCAATCTGGACGAATTGCAGCTGAGGATCGACCCCACCGAGGCTCATGCGATCACGCGCCGTAGCATCGACCTCGCAGTTGAGCTGGGAGCAGTGGCAATCAACGTGCCCCACCCATTGGTCGATGCCGGCCTGGTGGAGCAGGCACGGGGCGCGGGAATCGGTGTCTGGACGTTCACGATCGACGATGAATCGCGGTTTGTCGACCTGATGGACATGGGCGTCGCCTCGCTCACGACCAACTGGCCCGAACGCATGCTGCCCCTCGCAAGGGAAGGGATCTCGCGATGATGGAGCTCAGCCTCTATCCACCGAGTAAACTGTCTCCTCGCCCGGACGGCCAGTCGTTGCGCAGTGTTTTGTCTTCTTTGGTCGTTTTCCCATCTGGTGGTCGGGTGAGCACGGAGGAATCACGCATTGGAGCAGGTCCGCCGGATGATGCGCCTCCGGGAATCGGTGGATCAAAGCTAGGCCACTCATGAGTTGGATGAAGGCTCTCGCCGAGGCCTACCACAGTGCATGCGAACGCTATCCCGACAAGAAGCTGATGCTCGTGTCCGATATCGACGGCACCATCATCGACATGCAATACCTGGTGATGTCGGTTCTCCAGGCGTATGACCAGGCGCACGGCACGGGGTATTTCACACGCATGGTGCCCTCCGACGTAGATGTACACGAAAACAACGTCGAGCAACTGCTCGAAAGGCTGGCAATCCCGGCTGCGGAACGTCAGACCGTGATGGATTGGTATCTGGATCAACGCTGGCGAGAGGACACGATTCTGAACGCCCACCACCCGTTTCCAGGCGTTCTACCGGTAATCCGATGGTTCCAGCTGCAACCAAACACAACCGTCGGCTTGCTCACGGGCAGGCCGGAGTCGCTCCGAAAGGCGACTCTCCGCTCGTTGAACCGTATCGGCAAAGTCCACCGGGTGATCTTCGACAACGACGTGCTGATGATGAACCCCGGGGAGTGGGGGCAGGATATCGAGAAGGCCAAGGCCGCCGGATTGAAGCAGTTCCGCGAGATGGGATACCACGTCTTTGCCGTGATCGACAACGAGCCGCACGTACTCGAAGTGCTGGCCCACGAAGCGGATGAGACAGAGCTGCTCCTTCTCCATGCGGACACGATTTCCGAGTCGCACCGCTCATCTATGCCACGCGGTGTGATCGAGGGCAGGGACTATGCGCTGACGGAACTGGTACCCGGCGAAAAGGCGCTCCCCCGGCAGGTCCAGCTCGTGTGGCATGGGGTCAACGATCCGGCCAACCTGCGACAGTTCATCGCATCGGAAGTGTTCTGGGCCGAGATCGATGTACGCCATGACCCGTCGGGTGAGCTCATCCTCCGTCACGACTCGTTCGAGACGACGCCCGCCCTACCGAACGAGGAATGGCTGATCTACGACAAGGCCATGGCCAAGCTGGCAAACAGCGGCAGTGGGATCAAGCTCGACATCAAGGATGGAGTCGAGGTGCTCGATCGAGTCTTGAAGTCCGTTGCCGCCCTGCAACTGCCTGATGACCGCCTGTGGTTCAATGGCGAAATCGAGAGCATCGGAGAAGAGGAATTCCACAAGATTCGGGCCGCCCACCCCGCAGCGATCGTGCAGTGCCCGATTGGATGGCTGAATCCACTCCTCAAGGCAGCACCCGACGAAGCACGCCGGATACTCGAGATGCTGGCCAATTGGGGTATCAGTCGCTTCTCGGTGAACTGGGAAGACGCCAATGAACGGACAATGTTCGAGAAGCTGGCGGGTTGGGGCTATGAAGTCAACTTCTACGGGGTCCTCGACCTGGAGGGCTTCTTGAACGCTGTCGTGCTGTTGCCCCGCTCTGTTACCTCTGATTTCAACTTTCCGCAATGGAGTTACTACGGACAGGGCGCGGGCAAGAGCGGACGGCGGTTGACCTATCACCTATCCGAGCGAGACGATGACTGATCACAAGTGAGCGCGCGGCGCACCCGGAGCATCGGGTGGGTTCTCGTGATGCTGTCGGTGGCAAGCGCTTGCGCATCCGCGGATTCGGAGTATGAGGTTGTCCTTGATGGACTGAACGAACCCCGGGGCCTATGGGCCTATCCCATGCCACCCTGTGCGCGGCCGAAGCGGGCCGGCTGGCTGAGGGTCAGGTGGTGAGAGAAGGCCCCACGTCGAATCCGGCCCACACGGGGTCCGTCAGTTGTGTGGACATCGCTGGAGTCCGCGACCGAATCATCGACCAGCTACCCCACGTCTTCTACAACGTCACCGGGGTCACGACCGGTCCCGCCGATGTGGCCGAGATGGACGGAGACCTCTATCTGCTCACGGGCGAGGACCGGGGGCGCCTGTCCCACAGTCTCCTCAGGATCACCGACCCCACAACCCCGCCAGAGGTCGTGGCCGACTTCCTGGTCTATGTGACATCGTTCAGCCAACTGCTTCACGCGACGGGAGATGGCGCAGTTCTGCGACTCTACCCCGACGGCTCCTTCGCAGTGGCGGCCGACAACCTGACCGCCCCCATCGACCTGGCGTTTGTCACGGTCGGGCGTTTGTACGTGCTCGCGTTCATCGACGGCACA
>BDTL01000053.1 GCA_002898115.1 bacterium BMS3Bbin02
CCGAGGGGCCGCCACCATGAGTCGTGTGATGCGCTAGTCGTCATCGCCGTCGTCATCGTCGTCGTCATCGTCGTCGCCACCGGAGTTGCCGTTGTGGTCGTCGTCGTCGTCGTCGTCGCCACCGGAGTTGCCGTTGTGGTCGCCGTCGTCGTCATCGTCGTCGCCACCGGAGTTGCCGTTGTGGTCGCCGTCGTTATCGTCGTCGTCGCCACCGGAGTTGCCGTTGTGGTCGCCGTCGTTATCGTCGTCGTCATCATCATCGGAGTTGCCGTTGTGGTCGCCGTCGTCATCGTCGCTGTCGTCGCCGTCGTCGCATTTGCTCGTTGTTTCCGACTTGACCTTCAGGTCCCACAGTCCGTCGTCCTGCTTGAGCTCGACCTTTACTTTGGCGTCGGAGTCGTTGAATTTGACTTCGAAGCCGTTGCTCTTGATCTTGAGCTTGTAAGCGTCAGATGCTGTTCCGTCGATTGTCACGCCGTCGACAGCAACGTCGCCGGTGTCCGAGATCGTGTAGGAGACCGTTAGCGGGGTTCCGTCACAGTAACGACCATCCCAGACGTACAATCCGACGAGGTCAGCGAGAGCTTGATCCTTCAGCTTCTGCTGATCCTTGCCCTTGAGTTCAACCTTGAGCTTCACCCTGGTGTCGCTGTCGTCGTGATCGCGTTCCATCTCGACCTTGATCTTCAGTTTCATCGTGTAGCCGTTCGATACGAACGTGATCTTCACCGAAGATTCGGCCTCATCATCGTCGTCCGTTTTGTTCTTTATGGCGCCGATCTCGTAGGTAGCGTCTTCCGGGTAGAGAGCAACGACGGATACGTTGGTGATCTCCGGATTCCCATCAGCGTTCTCTATGACGTCGAACGCCACTTGTGAGGCATCATCAGCACCGAACAGGATGCCTGTCCACGTGTTGCTTCCCAGAATTGCGGCCAGATCCGCCGACTTGATTTCGGCGCTGAGTTTGTCCTTCTTCGCCTTCACCTCGACACGAGTCGTCCCATCGGCGTTCGTGAACCGAACTTTGTGGTCCCCTGATTTCGTGGCGTCGAGGTCCGGGTCGTCTAGGACGACCTCCGTGATATGCCCGATGTCATCGAGTGCGACGGATACGGTCGTTAGCGGCGAGCCGAGCACACCGAGTGTGAGCGTCATACCACCAGTATCAGCGATCGCCTCGGTCGTGCTGGCAGATGCAGCCGCCGGTGCTATCAGAGCGCTTGCGGCGATTGCTATTGCTAGCAAACTTGCCAATCGCTTCATCATTGTCAGTCGTCCTTTTGGTCGCCGGGTCCGTCTTTTCGGACCGTCGGTATGGCCAAGATGTCCTACCACCGACCTCACTATGCAGGATGCTGGATTAAGCAAGCGATAAGCGACCACTAACAGTAGTTTGAGTTGGCGGCGCCGACACGTGGGTAAACCGGTGGCAACGTTGTCTCTATCGGCCGGTTCCGGTTAAACCTTGGGGCGATCCCCGAGTTTCATTGACTTCACAATGCGGGCCGAGATCTCTTCGACCGATGTCGCGGTCGTGTCCGTGGGTGTCATGCCAATTGTCTTGAAGAGCCGTTCAGCGCGCTCGACGTCGGACCTGCAACGGTCGAGAGATGCGTACGGGGAATCGGGTCGCCGTTGCTGTCGAATTTGATGGAGGCGCACAGGGTCGATCGTCAGTCCGTAGAGCCTATCGATATGGCCCGCCAGTGCCGAAGACAATCTTGGTGAGACCAAGTCCTCTTCAGTCAAAGGATAGTTTGCGGCCCAGACGCCGTAGTGCATCGCGAGATACAGACAGGTCGGGGTCTTCCCACAACGCGATACGCCGATTACGACGACATTCGCACGGTCGTAGTGGTGGACGTTCACGCCGTCATCGGTACTCAGGGTGAAGTCGACCGCATCGAGGCGTCGTTGGTATCCCTTGCTGTCCGACATGCCGTGAAAGCTCCCGATATCCCGGCTCGGCAGGCTTCCGAGCTCCTCCGAAAGTGCGGGCAGGAACGCACTGAACGTGTTGAGCACCAGCGCGTCGGCTGAATCGACGTACTTTTCGAGGTTCTTGTTGATTAGCGTTGTGAATACGATCGGACGATCATCGAGGCGTCCACCGATTCTTACGATCTCCTTCGCAACGGTGGCTGCCTTTGCGTCGGTGTCGACGAACGAGCGTACGAGATATACCCAGTCGACGTCCTCAAAGCGCGCCAGGATCGATCGAGCGAGTGCCTCGACGGTTACCCCGGTGTGGTCCGAGACGCAGAAGACCGCCCGTCGCGGGATCGTGGCGTTGCTCATACGTCGATCTTGGCCAGGTGAAGCCAGGTGGCGATAACGGTATCCGGGTTCAGTGAGATACTCGAAATCCCGCGATCGGCAAGCCACACCGCAAAGTCAGGATGGTCCGATGGCCCCTGACCGCAGATACCGATGTACTTGTTGGCGCGCTGGCATGCATCGAGTGCCATCGAGATCAGAGTTAGGACTGCTTCGTCGCGTTCGTTGAAGAGCTGGGCGACGAGCCCCGAGTCTCGGTCCAATGCCAGGGTGAACTGGGTGAGATCGTTCGATCCGATCGAGAACCCGTCAAACAACGCAAGGAACTGGTCAGCGAGAAGCGCATTCGAAGGGATCTCGCACATCATGATGAGCCGCAGACCGTTCTCGCCGCGGACGATTCCATTCCTGGCAAGAATATCCACGACTTCGCGCGCCTCGCCCACGGTGCGCACGAACGGCACCATGACCTCAACGTTGGTGAGACCCATGTCGTCGCGTACGGAACGGATGGCTTCACATTCCAGCGCAAATGCCTCCTGGAACGCGGCGGAGCGATAGCGCGCCGCACCGCGGAACCCGATCATTGGATTCTCTTCAACCGGTTCGTACAAGGTGCCCCCGATAAGGTGGGCGTATTCGTTCGACTTGAAGTCGGAGAGCCTGACGATCACCGGTTTCGGGGCAAATGCAGCAGCAATTGTTGCCACACCCTCGCGAAGCTTGTCGACGAAGAACGTTCGAGCGTCCGGGTAGCCGGCTATCCGCTTCTGAACCTGGTCGGCGATCTCCGGGGGAAGATCGGGGTAGTCGAGGAGCGCCCGGGGATGCACTCCGATCAGGTTGTTGATGACAAACTCCACACGAGCCAGACCGACCCCGTGGTTCGGAAGTTGCGAGAACGAGAGTGCCCGGTCCGGACTAGCGACGTTCATCATGATCTTGGTGGGTGGTTCGGGCATCGAATCGAGTTCCACGCGCAAGATCTCATGGTCGAGGATGCCCTCGTAGACGAACCCGGTATCTCCCTCGGCGCACGAGACCGTGACGTTGAGACCGTCGGTCAGGAGGCTCGTACCATCACCTGTCCCGACAACGGCCGGGATGGCGAGCTCACGAGCAATGATGGCCGCATGACATGTGCGTCCGCCACGGTTGGTGACGATTGCGCTCGCACGTTTCATGACTGGTTCCCAATCGGGATCGGTCATATCTGCGACGAGGACATCACCGTCCAGCACCCGGTCCATTTCGCTCGGCGACCTGATAACGCGTACGACGCCGGTCCCAATTCGTTGACCGACTGAACGTCCTTCGACCAGAACCGGACCGCGTTCGTTCAGTTGGAACCGTTCGAGCGTGTTGGCCGACGACTGTGATTGCACGGTTTCGGGCCTGGCTTGAAGAATGTAAAGCTTGCCGTCGACACCATCCTTACCCCACTCGATATCCATCGGCCTGCCGTAGTGCGCTTCGATGATGACGGCGAGCCGGGCCAATTCTTCGACCTCATCGGTGGTTAGCGAGAATTGGAGGCGGCGCTCCTCTGAGACATCTTGTTCGGCGACCCCCGCGTCCTTGAGAACCATCTCGCGGTGCTTCGATCCCATGCGACGCTGAATGACAGCGGGTCGACCCTCAGCGAGGGATCTCTTGAACACATAGAACTCGTCTGGGACGATTGCGCCTTGCACCACCAGTTCACCGAGTCCGTAGGCTGAGGTTATGAACACCACACCGTCGTGACCGGACTCGGTATCCATGGTGAACATGACGCCACTGGCTCCACAGTCCGATCGCACCATCTGTTGCACACCGGCGGAAAGGGCGACCTCACGATGAGCGAACCCCTTGTGGACGCGATAGGCGATTGCACGGTCGTTGTAGAGGGAGGCGAATACCTCGTGGACCGCATGAAGGACCGCATCCACTCCGATGACATTGAGGAAGGTCTCCTGCTGTCCGGCGAACGACGCGTCAGGCAGGTCCTCGGCAGTTGCGGATGATCGTACGGCCACCGCGCCATCTCCGGAAGGAGAGAACGCCAGATACGCATCGGTGATCTCCTGCTTGAGGCGGTCGCCCAGTGGTGCTTCGACAACCCACTGACGTATGGCGGATCCCGCTCGGGTGAGGGCTACGACGTCGTCTACGTCCAGGGAGTCCAGCAACTCGTTGATGCGCGCATCAAGACCGTTTGAGTTGATGAACTCCCAAAAGGCATCAGCGGTCGTCGCAAACCCTCCGGGAACACGGACTCCGGTCTCGGCGAGATTGGAGATCATCTCGCCAAGGGATGCGTTCTTCCCTCCGACCTGCTCAATGTCGGCCATGCCGACATCACCTAACTGGCGGACCAGCGAATCCATCGGGTGCTCTCCCTCAACAGTGTTAGCCGTGCTGAGCGCAAGAGTAGTAAAGGAATCCAGGTTCTCCGAGTCAACCGCCCGTTCGTCGCCCAGACCGTTGAGGCGAGTGCTACAGATCTGCTTCCCACGGTGCAGAGACATCTGTGTCGATACCGTAGTGGTCGACTGCCTGGTCCACGAGGCGCACATCGATGGACCCTTGTTCGGCGAGCTGTCCGAGGACGGTGACCACGATATGGCCCGTGTCGACTTCGAAAAACGACCGCAGTGCTTCGCGGACGTCGGACCGCCCGAAACCGTCGGTTCCTAACGACACGTACGCACTCGGCACCCAGCGTGAAACCTGGTCTGGCACCGCGCGCATGTAGTCGGTTACTGCCACGACCGGTCCTCTCGCGAGCAAGAGCAGTTGGGTGACCAAGGGGATCTTCTTTTCCTGAAGTGGGTGCAGGCGATTCCACCGCTCGACACTGAGCGCCTCCTCGCGGAGTTTCTTGTACGACGTGACGCTCCACAATTCGGCTCCAACCCCGTACTGCTCAGCGAGGTCGCTCTGCGCTTGACGGGCTGCGCCCTGGGTGGCCCCGGAGAACAGAATGGTCGCCTGTGAGGTCGTACCTTCGAGCGCCTTGGAGAAGCGATAGATACCGTTGATGATGCCGTCGTCGACGCCGTCTGGTTTCGCAGGCTGGACGTAGTTCTCGTTGTACAGCGTCAGGTAGTAGTAGATGTCTTCGTTGTCGACGTACATGCGTTGCATGCCGCGTTTGATGATCGCCGCTGTCTCATACGCGAACGCCGGGTCGTACACCTCGGCAACCGGGATAGTCGATGCAAGCAACGGTGAATGGCCATCCTGATGCTGGAGCCCTTCCCCGTGGAGGGTCGTCCGGCCAGCAGTTCCGCCGATCAAGAATCCGCGGGCTCGCATGTCGGCGGCCAACCACGCAAGATCACCGATTCGTTGAAATCCGAACATCGAGTAAAAGGTGAAGAACGGCACCATCGGAACGCCACGGGTTGCATACGACGTTGCCGCGGCGATCCAGCTCGCCATGGATCCGGCTTCGGTAATCCCCTCTTGAAGGATCTGGCCATCCGAGCGTTCTTCGTACGACAGCAGCATTGCGTGGTCGACCGGTTCGTACAGCTGACCTTTTGGTGCGTAAATGGCTAGTTCCTTGAACAGAGCATCCATGCCGAAGGTGCGGCCCTCGTCCGGGATGATCGGTACGACGCGATCGCCCATCGCCTCGTCGCGACATAGGCTGCGTAACAAGCGTGTGTACGCCATTGTCGTCGACACCTCAGTTGTTCCCGATCCGCGATCAAACTCCTCGAATACCTTGTCGTCGGGCATCGCGAGCGGCCTGCGGATGGTGGTGGTGCGGTTGGGTAGCGGTCCGCCGAGGTCTGCTCGCCGCGATAGGAGGTAGTTCGTCTCCGGCGAATCCGGGCCCGGGCACAAGTACGGGGGGTCTTGATCCTCGGTGAGAGCCTCGAGGGGGATGTCGTCCTCCAAGCTGAGCTGAGTCCGCAGCACCTTGAGTTGGTCGACGGAGAGTTTCTTGATGCTGTGAGTGGCGTTCCCGCCCTGCACACCTTTGCCGAGTTCCCAACCCTTGATCGTTTTGGCCAGGATCACGGTGGGTGCGCCTTTGAGTTCCGTTGCAGCCTTGTACGCGGTGTACATCTTGCGATAGTCCAGGCCTCCCCGACGAAGTCCCCACACCTCGTCATCGGAGAGGTGTGCTACGAGGTCGCGCAGCACCGGGTCGGGACCGAAGAAATGCTCGCGGATGAACGCGCCGCTCTCAGCTTTGTAGCGCTGGTATTCGCCATCCACGGTCGTGTTCATTCTGGTGACCAGAGCGCCGCTGTCGTCGCTGGCAAGCAGGTCGTCCCAGTTAGTTCCCCAGATGACCTTGATGACGTTCCAACCTGCGCCACGAAAGATCGCCTCAAGCTCCTGAATGATCTTTCCATTCCCCCGTACCGGCCCGTCGAGGCGTTGCAGATTGCAGTTCACAACCCACGTGAGGTTGTCGAGGTGCTCTCGGCCCGCAAGTGTGATTGCTCCGAGTGTCTCCGGCTCGTCGGTTTCGCCATCGCCGAGGAAACCCCATATCCGCGAACCCGAGGTGTCGTCATGGCCCCGGTGTTCCAGGTATTTGTTGAAACGAGCCTGGTAGATCGAGTTGATAGGACCGAGTCCCATGGATACCGTCGGGTATTCCCAGAAGTCGGGCATGAGTCGCGGATGTGGATACGATGACAGCCCGCCGCCGGCGATCTCGCGACGGAAATTGTCGAGGTGCGACTCGTCGATCCGACCTTCCATGAACGCTCGGGCGTAGATTCCCGGTGATGCGTGACCCTGGATGTAGACCGCGTCGCCCGGCTGGTCGGGGGAGTGACCGCGGAAGAAGTGGTTGAATCCAACTTCGTAGAGCAGAGCCGAACTTGCGAACGACGATAAATGCCCGCCGATACCATCTGATGTGACGTTTGCCTTGGTAACCATGATCGCGGCGTTCCAACGGATGAGCTGCCGGATGCGCCGTTCAAGGGCGGCATCGCCTGGGAACGGAGCTTCGAACTTCGCCGGGATGGTGTTCACATAGGGAGTTGACACCGATGCGGGAACGCCGATGTTGCGCTGTCGGGAATGCTCGATGAGGCGAGCCATCAACATCTGAGCACGGAGTGTTCCGTCGGATGCGATGACGTTGTCGAGTGATTCCAACCACTCCTGCGTCTCTTCCGGGTCCATATCGGGCAGCTGGTGTGTGAAACCGTCGATGATCAAATGTGTCTCCGTCGCTCTGCGTGCGCAGGGAAGGATACCCCTCATAACAGCAGTCCGGTGCGCCGCGCAGAGAATATTCTCCTGTGCGCTTTACCGGCTCGACACTACGTAAACGACGGATGGTGTCACGTCCAGGATCGTGGCGGTCAGTTGGTCAGCCCCGTACTGGCTGACGATCCGCCTGACGTCGCCGAACTGAGTGAGGTCGATCGTCGTTGGCTTATCCGACCAGATTGCTCGGATGATGGAACTGTCTGTCTCGAACGTTGCGACGGACATCCCATCGAGGTCTTCCATGGACACGGGTTGGGCCGGCTCTAGCATCGTGGCGCTCGTCGCGTAGGCAGCGTACGCCGGTTTTGGATAGCCGCGGAAGTCGACGAGACCGAAGTTGCTCTCGGCAAGATTGCGTTCCGGTCCGGCATCCCGATAGTTGTACCAGAACACCTTGTCGACACCCGACGCCAGGGCGAGAGCGTACGTCTGTGCAAGGAAGTCAGCCGCCCCAGCCGGGTCCAGCCCGGCAACTCGTTCACCGGACTCCGGGTAGCCGAAAAACTCACCCTGCGGTGCTGCGTTGATTGGGACTCCGATCTCGGTGAACCAGATATCCAGCTTGCGCCCCGAGTGGGCAATCTGTTGTTGAATGTCCGCAACGAGTGCGGAGAGCCAGGACGCCGGAGGTGGGAAGTCCGGCCACGCGTACGGGTGCAGCGACAGTACGTCAAAGTATCGAGCCGCAGGCGAATCGAGGAACCGTGCGATCTCGGTCGGGTTAAGAGTTGCGAGTTGATAGATGAGACGCACGTCGTTGGGTGCCGCGTCCGCGACGTCGCGGGCGATTCGACTCTTCACCGCAAGGTTGTCCCAGTACTGGTCTGATCCCCAGCCATCGTTGAGGTTCTCTTCAAGGCCAAGCTCCCATGCAACGGCTGCATCCTGTTGCGTGAACAGGGCTGTGAGCTCTGCCCGGAGATCCGAGCGTTGTGTGTCAGAGAGCGGCAGGTCGTTGCGGGATTCCCATGCTCCACCCATGACAATCGGGAGCTCCTCGTGTCCCAGGGCCCGACGGTGGTTGAGTTCCTGGGAGAACCACTGCGGTCCTGTGGTCTCGGTGGTCATGGTCTTTATCCACGTCGGTGTGACCGGGTCGAGCATGTCTGGCTGGACCAGACCGAACGCAGCCCCCGTATCGGGGAACGACTGGTCGACTATGTCGGGAGCTATCGCGAAACCATAGATCAGAGGCTCGCCGGCAACGCGGTCGGCCAGTATGACTCCCGCGGGAGCGGTGAATTCGAGACCGTACCAGCCGGGCTGTGTGGATGGGACCGTGAGGTCGTGCGACGCCCCGGGCCGGATGATCAGTTGTGGAGAGAGGGCGGCGCCTGTTGGGTCAACCCATCGCACAAAAACCGGGCCGGCTAGGTCGAGCGTAACGTTTACGGTGAAGGGACTCCCCGGTTCATGCACACGGAATTCGGAGAAGTCATTCACGTCAAGGAACGCGATACCGGGCAGGGCGGCGTCATCGTCGATCGCGGGCTGTGTTGTCGTAGCCGGCGCGACCGGTGTGGACAACGGTGTTAGCGACCCCGGTGACGTCGCGGTTGTACTACCACTCGAACAGGTGGCAGTGATGAGTGCAATGGCGATGAGCGAGGAAAAGTGGCGGATGGATCGCATGGCGGATTGGGCACCCTACCGCAAGTGATAGGCGGTGTTCCCGCTCGAACGCGGATGGAGGGCTGCCATGGTTGGCAACCCTCCATTTCGCGAGGTGTATCGCTTGTCTACCGGCGTAGACGTCGGTCTATCCCGACTAGAGCGCGGTGATTCTCCCTTCGCCTCCCTCGGGATAGTCAGCCGCGGTGATCGTGCCGGCGAGACCGCCATCAACGAGCGCAGCCTGCAGGTAATTGCTCAATGCCTGTTGGTAGGAAACACCGAGCAGAGTGATCGGTGCGTCACGATACGGATACTGATCACCGCCGCGGGCGAGGAAGTCGATCGTTGCGATCGTCAGGTCCGCACCGGCAACAACGGTGCCGCCCGCCACGATCGACGTCGAATCGTCCAGTGTGACTGTCTGAATTCGAGTTCCAGGAGTCAGCACCGTGCCGTCATCATCGACGACCTGAGCCGTTCCGTTCGGATCGTAGGTGAACGAGAATCCCGCCACCTGGGCGAATCGCCCGCTGACAGTCTCTACCTGCGATACGGCGTTTTCGAGAATCTCCTTGAATTGGGATCGAGGAATGTCCGGGATGATCGTCACAAAGTTCGGGAACGGCAGCACATCGAACGTGTCCAGCTCGGTGAAGTCACCGACCGGGATCACCGCGTCATTGCGCATGCCCCCTCCGTTTTGGAGGGCGACATCGGGTGCAGCTACCCCGAACCCGGCAGCGAGCTGGGTTGCTTGCCACAGCAGAGAGTCAGCGGCAAGGTTGCCGAGGTTTGTCTCCATTGTTCTCACATTGCCGCGAACACCGTCGAGAGCCACCTCGGACGTCGCTACTACCGTTGTTGCCAGACCGGCGACAAACGTCGAAACGGGATTCTCAACATCAGTGAGCAGTGAGGCATTCTGCGTCTGACCCATGACTGCGACCGGTCCGCTGCCGGTGTCGACACCGGCAAGCTCTCCGTCGGCGGTGAAAGCCACGGTGAGTTTCCCGACGTACCTGTATTGGCCATTCGTTGTCACGATCGGTGTCTTCATGCCATCGGCGTTGGTCGCCCACAGCGGGTAGGTCCCGAAGATCTGGCTTTCGTCACCGGGGATGAGAGTCGTGCCCGGGTTGGCGAGTAACTCGTCCCCGCCACCGGCAATCATGATGTCCACACCGGAGAGCATCTCAGCGAGCGCGAGCTCCTGGGTGACGTCTTGCAGGTGGCTCACTGTCACGATGATCTCGGCGCCGGCCAGGATCAAGGCGTCGATCTCGGTCTGGATCGTTGCTGCGTAGTCGGGATCGACTATCACGTCGCGGATACTCGAGATTGACGTGATCAGTGGCGTCGTCGCCCCGACGATTCCGATCTTACGTCCATCGACATCAATCATCGTGCTCGGCTTGAGAACTCCCGCGGTGGCAAGCGCATCCAACGCCGGTTCGTTGCTGAAGTCCAGATTGGACGACAGGTACGGAGGCGGTGATGTGTACGCCGACAAGAAATCGGCCAGGACGTCCGGCCCGAAGTCGAACTCATGGTTGCCGATGGCCACAGCCGTGTAGTCGAACGCTTCCAGCGCTATCTGGTCGAAGAACTTACCGGCGTCGAGGCTGGCGTTGAACTCCGGTCCGGGCAGGAAGTTGTCTCCCGAGGAGAGCAATATTGTCGGTACATCGACGGCGGCCGCGGCAGAGCGGATATCTCCAAGGACGGTCATGAACCGAGCCACGCCGCCGACACCGCTGTCGTCGAGCAATTCGGATTCGCCATCATTGTTGTGCATGATCGTCAGCGCGTAGAGCGGCTCGACACTTGCCCATCCGAGGCCGCGTGCTAGGAATGTTGCCATTTCTGCTCGGAGCACCGGACTCTCGCCACAGAACAGATTGCTTGCCGGTGGGTTGCAGCCGACCGTGATCCCGGCCATCCGGAGTGCATTGATGTTTCCTTCGTGAACGCTACCTGCGTCATCGGTGAAGAAGTCCATCGGCGCCGGCGCAAGGTCGAGCGTGCGCACAAGGAATGTGGCCATCTGACCGCGTGTCACGGTATCGTTGGGGCAGAAGTTGTCGTTGTCCGGTGGGTTGCACCCGAGTGTGATTCCCGCTGCCGCAATGGCGTTGATGTTGTCTTCAAAGATCGAGCCGTCGTCGTCCGTGAAGAAGTCGCCAGCCGGTGTTTCGAGACCGAGGGCTCGGGCTAGAAACGCAGCCATCTGGCCCCGGGTAACCGAGTCGTCCGGCCCGAACTGGTCGTTGGCGGGTGGATTGTTGCCCTTCGTGATTTCAGCGGCCGCGATCAGTTCGATGTTTCTTTCGTGAATGTTGCCGTCGTCATCTGTGAAACGAGTTCCCGTGAATGTTGCGAGGGCGTCGATCTGGCCCCGAATCTCACCCGACGGGTTGCCCGTTGTATGAACGTTCACATACGCGTTTCCGGCCCGGAGCGCGGTCACCAGATCAGCCATGGTTCCGGACAGCAGGTCCGCCTCGGTGATACTCCCGCGCGCGAGCACGCCGTCGACATCAAGACCCGTATTCGGTCCGAATAGGGGAGCGACGGCCGGGGCATTCGCTCCTGCGGGTCCGACATGGATGTGGGCGGCCGTTGCCCCCACTAAATCGTTGGCTACTGCCACAAAGTTCAGGGTCGCTTCGTCGGCGCTCAATGAAAGCCCCACGGCTCCCGTCGAGTCCGTTGCGACCGGCGTTGGTTGGTTGTCTCCCGATAGTACGGTGTAGAAATTTGTTGAATCTGATGCAGCGACGGCTGCTGGTCCGAATGCCAGCAGTGGCACCACGAGCACGAATGCGCTCAACAGAAGTTGGAGTCTCTTCAACTTCGTTCCCTTCCTGTGTTGTGCTTCGGGAGCCTGCACGGCTCGCTCCAGCTATTGGCAATACTGCCAACTGTCTCCAATGTACCGAGGATTACCGTTTATGCGCGGCCGAATCCGAGACCGCGAAAAAATGGCTAGGGGACTCAGAGGTCGGCCGCGAGATCGCATGGCTCGTGGCTTGTTGACAGCACGGACCGACCGATCAGTGTGGCCGGGCATGTCGCCGAGTCCCGGTGCGAGGTGCCGAGGGTTGGTCCGCGGACGGTCAACGCCCGGGTCATGGCCAGGAAACGACACCCGACGTCCGGATTGGTGAGCGTAGAAGGCTTGCCCGACCGGGAATCGGGACCACGTAGTTGGTGACCCCGCCCGATGCGATGTCGATCATTCGGGCAGCGGTCGGGGCGTCGGAGCCTTCCTCGGCTGTGTTGATGACGATGTAGTCATCGTTGACGTCGAGGCGGTCAATGTATCCCGCAATGATGCCAGGAAGCGTGACATTCAAGAACACCGCTCCGGACTGAAGTGATGCGAGTGTCACCTCAAGCCCGGCGTCCGTCTCACGGGCCCACGCGACCTTCGTCCCATCCGGCGTGATTGCTGCGGTCACGCAGCCCGGGTAGCAGTCGAAAACACCGTCCGGCTCGGGGTTGCCGGCAAGAGCGAGCGTCGTACCCGCGTGATCTTCAATCATGACACCCGTCCACCCTTCACCGTCCCAGTTGCGCATTGTGCGGTCGGCTCCGGCGCTGATTGCGGAGGAACCACTCTCCCAACCACCAACCAGGCCGAGCTCAGTCACCGACAAGGATGTCAGGTTGTATGTGCGGAGCGTTTGGAAAAATTCGGGAGGTCCGGCTGCCGTCTCGAGGCGGGTGTAATACACCGTGATGTCACCGTCGCGAATCTCGACGTCCTCCAGGGAGAGTCCCTGCGTCGCCGACGGGATCAGCAGTGTGCTCGCAGCGTCGGCCCCGGCTGGTACGCGGTAGATGATCGAATCGTTGCCCCATGTCGTCCACGGGCTGCCCGGCAGCTCGAAGACAACCCCGCCTTGAGTATCGTCGATCGCATAGTTGATGATTCCCCCAACGACACCCGGGTTGGCGTCGATAACGGTCGCAATCACACCGGAGAGTGTGACGACATAGACCCCGTCTTCGTTGGTGACCAGAACCGTTCCCGGTGACACGGTGGGTGGTGCAACGGTCGTTGTGGTCGTGGGGGTCTGTGTCGTGGCGACCTCAGGTGCTTCAGCGGTGGTGGTTGTGGTGACAGGAACCGTGGTTGTAGTGGTAGCCCCGACCAGCACAGCTGCAGTGGGCGTTGTCGTAGGGGCGTCGCCGGCGCCGCCACCGCAGGCGGCTGCGATCAATGCGAGTGCGAGCACAAGGCCCCACCATGTTGAGTTTTTCGTGTACTGCATGAGCCTCATCGTTCGTAGGTACGTGGGAGACACCTACCTACCGTCCTTCACACAACGTATCGGCGGTTTTCTCTGCCTTCTGTATACACGAACACAACGTGGTTCGTGCCATCGGGCTGATCTTGAAGCGGGCAATTAGAGATCGTCCGTGTCCTGACACCCCTTGCCGCTGCCGGCCTTGTGGTGCAGATGGGTCTTGGGATGCAGGTCCACATGAAGCGCAAGTGAACTCGGAACGGATGTCATGGACGTGATGTTTGTGGCTCTGGCGGTGTTCGTGGTCGTCGGTCGATTCTCCGACTCGGGGTAACGCCACGCTTGTGGGACCACGTTTGGTTTCCGTGCATGCAGCACGACTGAGCGGAGTTTCTCACCCCTGGGTGTGCTTATACTGTCGAATTACTTCATATAGGAAGTAATTCGTGAGAGCTGTTACGAGGGAGCTGCATGGAAACCACACCAATCCCGAAACCATTCGCGTCGTCGAGTGATCTAGATGCCAAGGCGGCGACGCTGGACGAGCTTGCTGACGGTGTTTTTGCCTTCACAGCCCAGGGCGATCCCAACGTTGGGTGCATTGTCGGACCCGACAGTCTCGCCGTCATTGATGCTCGCGCGACACCGGCACATGCACAGGAGTGGATCGATGTCATTCGGTCCGAGATTTCTGATAAACCGATCAAGTACATCATCCTCACCCACTACCACGCGGTTCGAACGCTCGGCGCTTCTGCATACGGTGCGGAACACATCATTGCGCACGAAGGCACGCTGCGACTCATCACCGAACGTGGTGAACAGGACTTCGAGTCGGAGGCCCGGCGGTTCCCTCGTCTGTTCATGGATATCGACTCAATACCGGGCCTGACGTGGCCGACGATGACCTTCACCGACCGTATGTCTCTGCAGTTCGGGAGCCGACGCATCGATCTCGTTCACTACGGACGTGGTCACACGGAGGGTGACATCGGCATTCACCTCCCCGATGATGGTGTGCTGTTTGCGGGTGATCTTGTAGAAGCGAACACCGCGCCCTACTGCGGTGATGCCTTTCTCCAGGAGTGGATGACCACCACGCTCGACCGAGTTGCCGCGGTCGGTGCGACGAAGATTGTCGGTGGTCGGGGCGGCACTGTGCACGGAGATGACATCCCTGTCGCTATTGAAGAAACTCGCGCGTACCTGGTAACGCTGCGTGACGCCGTCTACGAGGTTGTCGTACGCGAGGGGAGCCTCAAGGAAGCCTTTGATGCGGCATACGCCGCGTTGCAGCCGCGTTTTGGCGAGTGGTTCATCTTCGAACATTGCATCCCTTTCAATGTCGCCCGTATGTATGACGAACTCGCCGGGTATCGACCCCGCATTTGGACCGCCAGTCGTGATCAAGAGGTGTGGGCGGAGCTGCAGCTCGGGGAAGCTCCATGAGTGAACACCACCCCATCGTGATAGTTGGGGCCGGGCCGGTCGGGCTTTCTGCCGCCCTCGAGCTGGCGGCGCTCGGCCGACCGTCAGTTGTTCTTGAAATGCGGTCCGCGGAGAGTGATGGTTCTCGCGCGATCTGTTGGAGTCAGCGCACGCTTGAGATCTGGAAACGTGTTGGTGTCGCGCAGCCTGTGATCGATCGCGGCGTGACGTGGCAGGTGGGGAAGGTGTTCTACGAAGAGGACCTTGCTTACGAGTTCGATCTGCAACCGGAACCCGGTTACGCCATGCCGGCTTTCGTGAACCTACAGCAGAACATCGTGGAAGGTATTCTTCTCGACGCGGTTGGATCAACCGGAGTCATCGACCTGCGATGGTCCTCGACGGTAGCGGAGTCCTCGTCGACCGCCGAACAGGCGACCCTGGTCGTGAACGGACCTGACGGGTCGTATGAGATCAGCTGCGACTGGTTAATCGCCGCGGACGGTGCTCGTAGCACGATTCGACGAGATGCCGGGCTGTCTCTGGTGGGAAGAACGTTCGAGGACAAGTTTCTTATCTCCGATATCCGGATGAAGGGGACCATGCCTACCGAGCGTTGGTTCTGGTTCGACCCACCGTTTCACGAGGGCCGATCAACCTTGTTGCACCGTCAGTCCGACGATGTGTGGCGTGTCGATTTTCAGTTGGGACGCGATGTCGATCCCGAGCAAGAGATGGAACCCGAACGTATCACCAAACGGATCCAAGCCATGTTTGGCGACGATATCGAGTTTGAAATTGACTGGGTGAGCATCTACCGATTCCAGTCTCGACATCTCGAGAATTTCCGCCATAGGCGGATACTTTTTGTCGGCGATTCCGCCCACCAGGTCTCACCGTTCGGTGCCCGCGGCGCCAACGCAGGTGTACAGGACGCAGAGAATCTTGTGTGGAAACTTGACTTGGTGATGCGCGGCGCGGCACCCGATGCGCTGCTCGACACCTACAGCGATGAGCGTGTGTACGCCGCAGCCGAAAACCTTGCCGTCACGACACAAACGATCGACTTTATGACGCCGCAGTCGGACTCTGATCTCGCGTTGCGGACCGCGACCCTTGGTTTGGCGCGTCGGCACGGATTCGCCCGCCCCCTAGTCAACAGCGGCCGCCTGTCGGTTGCCACGGTCCATCACGGCTCGCCCCTGTCTACCTCTGACACGGCGGTTTTCGAAGGGGAAGTACATCTTGGGGGACCGGTCCTTGATGCACCGGTGAAGGGCGCGCGCGGTGAGTGGCTGCTCGACTATGTGGGGCGCGACTTTGTGCTCTTGTTCTATGGGAACGAGAGTGACCTTCCGGAGGGGCTTCCTTCGGACGTCCGGATTGTGACGATCGGCGACGGTGGTGACATTGCTGATACCTCCGGCCTTGTCACGAAGCGCCTCGGTCTATCGGCTGGCTGCGGCATTCTTGTCCGGCCGGACCAGCATCTCGCAGCTCGCTGGAATTCGGTCACGGTGGATGGTGTGGTTGCTGCGTTGGCTAGAGCGAGGGGCGAAGAGGAGGCGGCATGAGTATCAACCTCGACAATCTTGCACTCAAAGATGGTGATGCGTTCTACGAGGCGTTGCGCGTACTTCACGACGGGAAGTCTCCACAGGAGAGTGCGA
>BDTL01000054.1 GCA_002898115.1 bacterium BMS3Bbin02
GCCCATCTCTTCTCCAATGATGGCGAAAATGAAATCGTTGTGTGCGTTCGGCAAGAACCGCCAACGTGCCCGGCTTGCTCCTAATCCTACGCCGAAGAGTCCGCCGGTTCCGAGAGCGACCAGGCTCTGCACGGCCTGGAGACCGTTGCCGAGCGGATCGGCAAGCGGGTCGCGAAACGAGAGAATCCGTTGCATCCGATAGGGCGCCGACTGGGCGAGAAACGTACCAGCGACACCACCGAGTGCCATCATTGTACCGACCCAACGCAACGGAGCGTTCGAAGCAACAAGAACTGCGAAACCAGCACCGGCAACGATGAGCACCGTACCGAAGTCAGGCTGCGCCAACAGCAATGCGCCAGTGGTGCCAAACACAAACACCACGGGAACGAACACACCGCGAAGGCGGAGAAACCGCTTGTTCTCTCGCGAGAAGATCGCCGCGAGTATGACGACCGTTGCGAACTTTGAGAACTCGGACACTTGCAGACTGACTCCGCCGACGGTGATCCAGCGTGTCGCTCCATCAATGCTCTTGCCGATGGCGAGCGTGGCCACGAGCACGAGCAGGCTGAGGAGAAAGATCGGCATCGCCCAGCGTTGATACAGCTTGTACGGAATCCGCGCCGCAACAAGCAACACAAACACCCCGATCCCGATAAACATGAGATGGCGGTTGAACAGATACATGCGGTCGCCGTTTTCGTGCAATGCAATGACAGACGATGCGGACATGACCGCACCCGCCCCGATGACAAGCAACAACGCGACCGGGATGAGAGCAAGCACCGCGCCTCCGTGGTCAGTCGTCACCGCCGCGTCCGCCCTACTCCGGCGACCGGGAAGGTGGTGGGTCCCGGCATTTGTGGACGTTCGCGAGGCCATGTCTAACTCTCCTCCACCATCGATGTCACCAATTCTCTAAACACGTCTCCCCGTTCCACGTACGACGCAAACATGTCAAAGCTTGCACACCCCGGAGCGAGAAGAACTGTATCGCCTGGAACCGCAATACTGTCGGCAATCGATACCGCTTCGTCCAGCGATGAGGCCGTAACGATGGATCCAGGCGGTGCTGCGGCAACAAGGTCTGGAGTGGATTCGCCGATGGCGATGGTCTGCACGACGTTCTGCTCGTTCGGCAACGGGGCAAGGTCAAGCCCCTTGTTCCTACCGCCGGCAATCAAGATGACACGTTCGAACGAGCGAATCGACGCCAGGGCGGCATGTGGGTTTGTCGCCTTCGAGTCATTCACCCATGCAATACCCGCAACAAACGCCACCTGCTCCCTTCTGTGGACGCCCGGGCGGAAATTTCCGAGTGTCGCCGAGACGCCCGCCTCACTCGCCCCCATGTGACGGGCCAGGGTGGCCGCCATCAGCAGGTCGGCGGTGAATGCGGGACCGACATCGGGCGCGATGAACCGCCAATCGCCAATGACCATCTCGCCAGCGACCACACCATTGCCACCATCGGGCAGTCCGGTCGCACTCACCGGTACTAGCCGACTGCCGGCGCGCTGTACGACAGCGGACGCGCCCTCGTCGTCTGCGTCCCAGGTAAGAAGATCGGTGGAGTCCTGGTGGGTAAAGATCTTTGCCTTGGCGGCCGAGTACGCCTCGAATGAGCCGTGTGTGTCGAGGTGGTCGGCGGCGATGTTGGTGATCGCCGCAGCGCTCGGGTGGAACGATGTTGCGGTGTGGAGCTGGAAGCTCGACATTTCAATGACAAAGACATCGGCGTCCTCATCGACCGCCGCGCTGAGCGGGGCGCCAATATTCCCGACGGCCCGCGCTTTACGACCGGAGGCGATCAACATGTCAGCCGTCGCACCGGTTACCGTGGTCTTGCCGTTCGTACCGGTGACGGCACAGTACGGCGTGGCTATGTGCTCAAGGGCAAACTCGACCTCACCAAGGATACGAATCCCGCGACCGCGAGCATCTTCGACAATACCCAGGGTCTGCGGCAGACCCGGACTCAGTACGACCAGAGATGCGTCGCGAAGTGCATCGGAGTACGTCGTAGCGTTCACCGTCACGACCGACGGTGGCAGGTCGGCGATTGCGGCCGGATCGTCGTCGTACACCACGACATCGCTGCTGTCGCTCAGAGCGAGTCCCATGGCTGCTCGCCCGCTGACGGCTGCGCCCACGATGAGCACGGTCATGGCGCGAGCGCACGATCGGTGACTGCCAGAAACTCTGCGTAGAACAGACCAACTCCGATTGCCACGGCCATGCCGGAGAGAATCCAGAACCGGACGGTGACGACCGTCTCCGGCCATCCTTTGATCTCAAAGTGATGATGAATGGGTGCCATGAGAAAGATACGTTTTCCGAAGGTGCGGAAGGTGAAAATCTGCAGCACTACCGATGCAGCCTCCATGACGTAGAGCCCACCAAGGATCACGACAAGGAAGTGGGTCTGGGTCAAGAGTGCGAGGCCGGCCAGGGCGCCGCCGAGAGCCTGTGAACCCGAATCGCCCATGATTATCTTCGCCGGGGCTGCGTTCCACCAGAGGAATCCGGCGAGGGCTCCAACGATCGCCGCGGCCACCATGCCGAGGTCCAGTGCGCTGGATATTCCGTAGTAGTCGGGGTTCCGGAACTGCCAGAACGCGATCAACACATAAGCTCCGAACACCATCGAACCCGAGCCTGCAACGAGACCGTCAAGCCCGTCGGTGAAGTTCACCGCGTTGGCCATGGCCAACAACATAAACAGGACGAATAGGCCGTACACCAGAGGTCCGAGGTCGGCGCCTATCGACCGGGTAACAAATATCTTCGTAGACACTCCAGCCACATTGGTGCCAAGAACAAAGAGTGAGGCGATCACAACCTGACCGAGAAACTTCCACCGCTTCGAGAGTCCAAGGTTGCGCTTCTGGGCGAACTTTGCGTAATCGTCGAGAAAACCGATCACGCCCATGCCGAGGAACGCCATGATCACAAGCCAACCCTCAACGGAGAAGCTGATGATGCTGGGCGTCCAGCCGTCCGAGAACGACCAGAACCGGAAATGAGCAACCACATAACCGACCGTTACGGCGACCCACATGACGACACCACCCATCGTCGGTGTCCCCTTCTTGTGGGAGTGCATCGGGACCTCTTCTTGGATGAACTGTCCCAGAGAACGTTTCCGTAGCTCCCGAATCGCAATGGGCGTCACAAAGATCGTGATGACAAATGCGACGGTCCCCGAAATCAGAAGAGAAATCATCGTGTAGCTACCTCGATCAACTCAAGCGCAACGGTTTCGAGTCCCTCTGAGCGCGACGCTTTCACCAACACCACGTCCCCCGGACGGATCAACGCCCGTGCCGCTTCCACGGCTCCGGCAGCGTCAACAACACGCACGGCCTCACTGCCGTATGCCTCGGCTATCCCGGGTTCCTCACCCACAACAATTACTCCCTCGTAGTTTCGATCTGCAAGCAGTTGCCCGATCGCTTCGTGTTCGGCTAACGCAACCGATCCTAATTCCGCCATTCCACCGAGTATCGCCAGGTGCCGACCTGGCATTGCAGCAACAGTTTCAATCGCACTCCGCATTGAATCGGGGTTTGCGTTGTACGCATCATTGACGACGGTGAACGTCCCCCGGTGGATTTCCATGCGCCACGCCGATCCAGACGCGGTCGAAAGTCCAACTGCTACCTCCGCCGGTGGTGCTCCCGCGGCGACGGCCGCCGCAAACGCTGCCGCCGCGTTCATCGGCTGGTGACGCCCGGACATCGACAGCGCGATCGGGTACGTTGTGCCCCGGTAACCGAGGTCGAACGTGGCGCGCCCGTCGTCATCGGTAGTAACACGCTTCACCGACACGGTCCCTGTGGAACCGAAGGTCGAAACTGTGGCTTGCGTGGGACGCCGCAACCGCGGTTCATCCTCTGGAACCACCACTGTGCCGGCGGGTTCGACGGCGGCCGCGAGCTCCCATTTTGCATCTGCAAGACGCTGCTCGGTTCCGAATGTCTCGAGATGGACGACACCAAGGTTGGTAATCACGGCCACGTCGGGG
>BDTL01000055.1 GCA_002898115.1 bacterium BMS3Bbin02
CCATCGGGTAAGGATGAGAGCGATCGTGAGACCCCTGCCGCCGGGTCCGATGGGGAGGGTGCCGGGAGCGGTCCCGGGACCGGTTTCGGAGGTGGCGGAGCGGCAGACGATGCTGTACTGGAAGCTCTGTTTGAAGCGCTGGCAAGCGGTGACGACGAGTTACTGCGGCGGGGTGCTCGAAGTGCGGTGAAGCGATTCGGGGGAGTGCAACCGGGTCGGCCGGTTGGTGGGCGCTACTACTTCTACCGTGTGATGCGTCGCGTCGAAGAAGCGCAGCTCGCGGGTCGCCTGCGCGCCGCGTTCGAGGGCGATCAGCCACGCACGTCCCTGGAGGATCGTTTGCTCGGCGAATCCATCGAACGCTCAATGGATCGGTTGCGTACCGAGGTTCGCCGGGAGATTGTTCGCCAACTTGTTGACGACCGCGGTGCGGCGGCTGTCGTGAAGACGCTCAGAGTCTCGCTTGTCGAGGATCTTGACCTCACGAATGCCACGTCGGCCGAGCTCGCCGAGATCGAACGGGCCGTACGCCCGTTGGCGCGAAAGATCGCATCGAAGGTTGCAGCCCGTCGCAAACGGAGCCACCGTGGGAGGCTGGATGTTCGGCGTACGGTCCGTCGGTCACTCGCTCACGGTGGTGCGCTGATCGATCCGGTGTTTAGGCCCCGAACGCGTTCGAAACCTGAGGTGATTGTGCTCGCGGACGTCTCTGGTTCCATGGCGACCTTCGCCCGGTTCACTCTCCAGCTCACGCACGCCCTGGCATCGCAGTTCTCCGGTGTCAAGACATTTGCGTTCGTCGACGAGATCGACGACGTCTCAGCGTATTTCCGTCCCGGTATCCGGTTCGTTGATGCGTTGCGGCGCATGACGGCGGAGGCCGCGATCGTCGGCCTCGATGGACATTCGGACTACGGATCAGTGTTTCGCGGCTTCGAGGGTCGCTACATTGACGCCGTTCATGACCGCTCCGTGGTCTTGATCGCCGGTGATGCCAGGAGCAACTTTCGAGATCCCTACGCACAGGGACTGGCAGCGATCGCAGGTCGGGCCCGGTCGGTGCATTGGATCAACCCCGAGCCTGCCCGATACTGGGATACCGGAGATTCGATACTCGGTACCTATGCCCCGCTTGTCGACCAGGTGGTTGAGGTACGAACGCTTCGGCAACTGGAGTATTTCGTCGAACATCTCGTTGTGGACAGTCGTCCCAGAGTGCGGGCGACATCGGCTCGCCTGTAAGAATCTAGGCAAACGCTCCACTGAGGCAGTACTATCGGGCGGGTTAGATGGTTTCTTCCCGGGGGGAGTACTCCACTCTCAAGTTCGCTTGGCCGATGCCGATATATCCACGTGTGGCCAAGCGGTTTGCTTTGCCGATGGAGTGCAGAAACACGCTATGTGCGAGGAGAGTACGCGCGTGCAGAAACGAGTACTGGTCGTTGAGGATTCACAAGTAATCCAACGCCTGATTGAGGTGTGCCTGAGGCCGGCAGGGTTAGACGTTGAGATGCGAGCTGATGGGCCCAGCGGGCTTGAGGCTGCGCTTGACCTTCAACCCGATCTCGTGATCCTCGACGTCGGTCTTCCCGGCATGGATGGATGGGAAGTTCTGGCTGCTCTTCGTAGCGACCCTCGCGGCGCTGATCTCAAGGTCATGGTGCTCACCGCACACGCTCAGGAGGAGATTCGGCGCAGAGCCGATTCAATCGGAGCGGATGCGTTTCTGACAAAGCCGTTCCGCCCCAACGATCTGCGCGAAATGGCGATGAGCCTTGTCGGCCCCAACGTGATGAGCCGTAACTAGGCTTCGCTTCCCCTTTCTATGGGCCGATCTCCACTGTCGGGGGATACCACGTAGTTGCGTATCGCAGGTAGCCTTTGTTCTTCGACAATGGCTGATACATGACCTCTGAAGTACCAACAAACCTTGCCGTCTCGGACAACCGGGACTCCGCTCCACGTCGAAGCGATTCGCGTGCGCGGCGATGGATTCTCGCTGGCGCGCTCGTCGCTGCTTTCGCTGTGGACCAGATCACCAAGGAGATTGCACTTCACGGTCTCGCGACCGGACCCGTCAGCTTCGGTGGCGTCCGGCTTCGGCTCGTTGCGAACCGGGGCATTCTGCTGGGATTCCCTGCACCCACTTTGGTGATTGTTCTGGCGACCATTGGCGTTGTCATTGTTGCGCTTCGTTCGACCCGTGGGCAGACGCGAACCATGACAGTGGCGTACGGGCTGTTTGCGGGCGGCGCGTTAGGCAACCTGGCGGACCGCTTTCAGGATCGCCACTTCTTCCCGTCGAACGCGGTCGTGGACTGGATCGCCGCTGGACGTTTCACATTCAACCTTGCGGATGTGATGCTGCTTGTCGGACTCATCCTCATGTTGCTGCTGTCGGAGACCGACCGCGATGTCGACCCGACCCGGCAATCTGAATGGCCGGACCAGGACGTACCACTAGGCCGGTGAGGTGTGCTTCGTCCTTTGCGGTTGGAACGGTGGACGGGTTGTTGGATGCCGATCGTCGATCACCTGGAGTCTTTCGGGAACCCGTTGCGTGTCCCAATCCGGGCGAAGGGGCATGCCACTCGCTCCGGTGCTCGTAGGTTTGACGGCGAGTACCTGATCGACATGGATCCCGTTGTCCTCGAAGCCAATCGCGCTACCGGCCATGTACATCCGCCAGACCTTGGCTCTACCTTCGCCCACCTCCGCTACTGCGCGGTCCCAGTTCGCCTCGAGGTTGGCAACCCAGTGGCGAAGAGTCAGCGCGTAGTGTTCTCTGAGGTTTTCCATGTGACGAACGTCGAGGCCGTGGTCCTGGAGCGCGGAGATAGCATTGCCGACTTCATGGAGTTCACCATCGGGGAACACGTAACGGCCGATGAAGCCCGACCGGCTCACACTCGCTTGCTGCTGGGCAGTGGGCCGGCTGATGGCATGGTTGACGACCCTGCCACCCGGCTTGAGTAGATCCTCAATCTGGGAGAAATACACACCGAGGCGACGCAGTCCCACATGTTCGAACATGCCGATCGAGGAAATCGCGTCGAACGGTTCGTCGTGAATTTCCCGGTAGTCCTGGAAACGGATCTCGACCTGGTCTGCCAGCCGGGCGTCGATGACACGCTGCTTGGCGGAATCGACCTGGTTCTGCGATATCGTGATCCCGATTGCCTGGACGCCGTGGTGTTTGGCGGCGTGCATGGCCATCCCACCCCAGCCACAGCCAATATCGAGCAGGCGCATGCCCGGTTTGAGGCCGAGCTTCCTGCAAATGAGTTCGTACTTGTTCTCCTGGGCCTGTGCCAGAGAGTCATTCGGACTGTTGAACACGGCACACGAATACGTCATCGACGGCCCGAGCACGAGGCGGTAGAAGTCGTTAGACACGTCATAGTGATGCGAAATCGCGGCAGCGTCGCGACGGCGCGAGTGGAGCCGGCCACGACCCCGGTGTTCCTCGGGGGGCGGCGTGGGGCGTCGCAGATTTCTTAACCCGAGGAGTCGCACGAGCTGACCGACCTGGCGTAGCCCGAGGTCAATGTCCGGCACAAGCTGGTGCAGGCGGAGCACGGCGTAAATGTCGCCCTCGATTTCAATGTCGCCCGCAACGTAGGCGCGAGCGAGACCCAGTTCGCCTGGTGCGGTCACTATCCGTGCGAGGGCATCAGGTGTGTGCAGGGTTATGGTTGCCGCTGCATCCTTTGGTCCGACGTCGGTTCCGTCGTACGCCTTGATCCTCACCGGAAGTTCAGAACCCACCCAATCGGTAATAAAGGATTCAATGTTCATGGACAACTCCTTGCTTCAGCGTAGCCGAATCCCGCCGTTGGTTTGTCGGAATCGCCACGTGGGTTAGTTATACACCTTCCAGTTGGGAGGAATGTCAACTGCCTCTTTAGGAGTAGAGCCGGGGAATCACCAGTTCTGTCGTGTCATCAAGCTGTGGCGATCGCCTCCGGCTGGGCAGCGCGAACCGTCTTCGCGAACGCGGCGACGTGGAGTGCCGCAACGATGCTCACCATTGCGAGGAACCAGAAGCGGAACCAGTCGGGGGGTGGCACGTTCTTGTGGAACGACACTGTGTAGTGAAAAAACAGGAAGTAGAGGGCGTGGATGGACCCGACATAGAACACGAAGTACACCCCGTTGTGGAGGAACTTCCAGGCCGATGACCGCAGTGCCTTCATTGCGCGGTCGGACGATGTCGCCGCGAGCAATAAACCGACAAACAGGGCAGTTAGCCCCAGGATGTTGGAGAGACCGAACCCGGGTTCCCACCGGGCTTCTCGTCCCAGCTGGGGGATGAACTCGTACCCGAGAAATCGTGACACGCTCCACCGCGCCCACCCGTTGAAGATGAGGAGTGCATGTATCGACGAAGCAAGGGCGAACCAGATGCCGAGCTGTCGCCGCCAGGGGAGTAGTGCGCGCGCCGGCTTCCACAACTTGGCGAGCGGTCCGATCAGTACCGTCGTCCAAAGGAGTACGAATCCGACATCACCCATGGCCTTCCAGAACCGCATATCCGCGGCCCATTGTTGGCGGGTTTGCCAGAATACCCAGAAGATTGCTACTGATAGTGCTGCACAGCCGAAGTGTCGTCGCCGCCGCCGTTGGCGCCGACGATTGGTGTTGGCGGCGGCCTTAACTGACGCTTGTTTCTTTCGAGCTGCAATGGTGGTAGAAGAACTCATTCGTGCAGCATACGGTTGGTCGCAGTTTATGTGCAGTGGAATAGTTTGCCTGCGATGTGCCCCTACAGTGTTTCCAGAAACGACCGTAGTGCAGCGTTGACCTGTTCCGGATGAGTCATGTTGGAAGCATGAGCTCCGCCCGCGATGACCTCGACACCGCGACAGTCCCGAACTGCCTCGCACACTGCCCTGCCCCGATCCATGGCGATCGCCATATCGGCGTCACCATGCACGATAAGCACCGGCGCTGAGATCTCACCCAGTCGGCCGGAGACGTCGTCGCGGTCGAGAAGGGCCCTTCCCGGATAGTGCAGCGAGGAGCGCTCCCGTGCTTTCCACCGGGGAATCCACTCGGCTGCCAACTCGTCATTCCCGAGGATCAATCCAGCAACAACTGTCGCGACACCGTCGAACATGTCCTCGTCGTCGCCGGTGAGAGCACCGAGCATCTGCTCGTATCCGCCAATTGTCTCTGCATCGTCGGCGTCCGCGGCTGAGTCGATGAGGACAAGTCCCGCGACGCGTGAGGGATGCGCGAGGGCGGCCCGAAGGCTGAGGAACCCACCCTGGGACATGCCAACCAGCACTGCTTGATCCACGCCGCACGCGTCGAGTACTGCGATCGCATCATTGGCCGAGTCCCAATAGGTGAACGGGCCGTCGGCAGGAGTTTCCCCGAAACCACGTTCGTCCCAGGCAATGCACCGAAAGTCTTGCGATAGCGCCTCTACCTGAGGGTCGAACATTGACCTGTCCATCATGAAGCCGTGGGAAAACAAAACGGCGGGACCATCGCCGCCGTGGTCGGTGTAGTGAATGTGTGCGCCGGAGCTATGTGCTGTAGTCATGTACTCGACCATAGCAAGCCGCAAATCTCTGT
>BDTL01000056.1 GCA_002898115.1 bacterium BMS3Bbin02
CGAGGACAGTATCGGTCACGACCACTCCCGCAAGGCCGGGTGGTGCTTGTAAGTCGCCCATGTAGAACATCTCCATCTGTGATATATTGATCAATATATATCATGTAAGAAGAGATCGTGACGTTTCCCCTCCTGACAACTGCCGAGGCCGCGGAGAACCTCGGCGTAAAACACTCCACCGTGTACGCCTACGTGAGCCGAGGTTTGCTCAGCCCGATCCGGCGGCCGGGTGAACGTGCCAGCCGGTTCTTTGCGTACGAAGTGGAATCCCTCCGGCGCGGCGACCCTCGGCCGACCACGCAGGGTCTCGTCATCGACTCGGCGATTTCGCTGGTCGAGGGCGGCCGGTACTGGTATCGGGGCCGCGACGCTGTGGAGCTTTCGAACTCGGTTTCTTTCGAAGATGTCGCCGATATTCTGTGGAACGAGCAGCAGTCAGGGCGTTGGGATATCGACGAGGGCGCCGTACTCACTGCGACGCTGGCCTGGGCCGGGTTACCTCCCAATGCGTCGATGTTGCAGCGTATCCAGGCAATCGTCTTGAGTCTCGCGGCAACAGACTCTCTTGCTTCGACGACCTCGGCTGGAGCGATCGTATCCACGGGGAGAGGGACCCTCGCAACGGTCGCACACTCACTCGGCGGCGCTGCTTCCCCTCCGGATTCTGGCGTCCAGGAGGGCCGTATATGGCCGAATCGGACGCCAGAATCCCAAGAGGTGGACGCGGTGCCGTCTATCGCGGCTGCCCTGGCTGGCGGTCTAGGGAACTCCGCCGCGACCCCGGCGGTCGATCAGGCGCTCGGGCTGCTCGCTGACCACGGCCTGGCGCCATCCACGATGGCGGTGCGTGTTGCCGCGGGTTTTGGGGCCAGTGTCTATCAGTCCATCCTTGCCGGGCTTGCAACGCTCAGCGGGTCGCTGCACGGGGGTGCCTCGGGGGCCACGGAGCGTCTGTTCCGCGACGCACTCAAGACATCCCCGAAGCAGGCGCTTGAGGAAGCTCTACGAGTCGGGACGATCCCAGGTACCGGCCAACCGCTCTATCCGAGTGGAGACCCCCGGTACGTCGCCATCGCGGCGACCCTGCGCGAGCGAGCCGGTGATTCACCGCTCCTCGGTGCGCTTGATGAGGTGGAGCGACTGTGCTCCGATCGCGGTTGGGGACATCCCAACGTCGACATGGGTCTGGGGGCGCTCGCCGTGGCGTACGATCTCGCACCCGGCGCCGGGGAAGTGATCTTTGCGGTCGGTCGAATGGCCGGTTGGATCGCCCACGCGACGGAAGCCATCACGGCCGAACGAATTCGCCCCCGCGCTCGTTACGTGGGCCGGGAACCCGTGTCCTGATCCGAGGGTTGAGGGTCGACCGTCCCGGTCGGTGTGCTACCGGGTTGTGTCGGAGGGATGGGTCGCGACGACGAGAGTATCGAGAGCGATCTGTGGACCGTCGGGTGTTTCCACCGTCCGTTCGGCCACGTCGGCCGTGACGATGTCGAGACCCTCAAGTGCGCTAACCGTGCGGTCGACTGTGTAACAAACCTCGATAGACGGTGGACCCCCGTATCCGTTCTCGATGTTCGACTCATCGTGAGCAATGACGAAAAGAATCCCGCCCGGACGTACCCAGGTCTTCGCATGGTCGAGGATCACCGTCTGGTCAGCAGTCGGGAGCTGGAGATACGACAAGACGACAAGGTCGACGGGTTCGGATGCCTGGTAAGTCCTGGCGTCGCCCTGCTCGAAGTTGACGGAGACCTCGTGGTCGGCTGCGAGTTTCTCTCCCTTTTCAAGAGCGACCGCCGAGAAGTCGACGGCCGTCACCTGCCATCCGAGTGACGCGAGCCACACAGCGTTACGACCTTCACCGGCCCCGAGGTCGATAGCGGTACCCGGTGTGAGACTGCCGAGGTGTTCCTTGACGAATTGATTGGGCTCGATCGCCCAGACGTATTCTTTGGTCGAATACCGTTCGTCCCACATGTCGCTGTCCATCCCGAACCTCCTCAAGAAAATTGCTGTGTTGTAGCCAAATCGGCGATGCTGGTGTTTCGCTGTGCGCTCGCAGCGTGATCCTATCCACTGTTTGATCCCTGTGAGACGCCGGACCGCAATCGGTGCCGCCGGGCGGGCGGGTTCGGGCCTGTCACGAGGATCCGGCGCGTTCGATAGGGTGGGTCTCCGATCGACAACGAAGGAGACTATGAATGGCTCAACTCAATACTCCTTCTGACGGTTTCGTCGATTCTGTTCAATTCCGGCTGGCGACCTCCGCTCGGCGTCGAGACTGCTATTCGGACTAAATCACCGTAATGACATGTTGACACGACGTGTCATATTCGAGATGATGGAGGCATGGTTGTAGCAGGCGCACCGATGAACACGCAGGGTCGAGTCGTTATCCCCGCCGCCATTCGCAAGGCAATGGGGTTGGACGGGACGGTCGATCTTGTGTTTCGCTACGAAGACAACGTACTGACAGTAGAGACCATCGGGGATGCAGTTACCGCAGTCCAGGAGATCGTTGCCGGTTATGTCCCGACCACCGGATCGCACGTCGACGACTTCATTGCTGACCGGCGAACGGCTGCCTCGCGCGAATGACGGTTGTTCTTGACGCTTCGGCGGTCTTAGCGCTCGTGTTGGGCGAGCGAGGAAGCTCGCGAGTTGTAGAACATCTCCACGATGCGCAGATCTCCGCTGTCAATCACGCAGAGGTTCTGTCGCGGCTTGCCCACCTGGGGATACCGGTGGCCGACGGCGTCGACCTTCTGGTTCGTCTGCGAGTACCCGTGCGCTCATTCACCGAGTCCCAGGCCCGGGCCGTGGGTGAGCTGCGTGTCGGTACCACCGATGCGGGACTGTCTCTTGGCGACCGGGCCTGTATCGCGCTTGCACGCGAACAGGGCCTTGCGGTCGTGACCGCCGATCGCCTCTGGGCCGAGCTCAATCTCGGTGTTGAAGTGATCACCGTCCGTTGAGGGAACCGCGAATCCTCTAGTGGGTATCCAGCCATGCGACGACGTCGTCCCACAGGGGTCTCGCCTCGGGACGGAAGAAACCGAAGTGGCCGATGCTCTCCACGCCGATCTCCGACGGCTCAACGTGACGACGTTCGACATTCGGATACGCGGACATCATGGCGTTGACGGCTTCGCGGGTTCCCCAGGTGTCGTCGGCGAGGGAGTAGGCGAGCACCGGCGCCACGAAGCGTGAGTAGCGATCGAGCGGAAGACTGTCGTCGCCGAGCAGGTAGTCGGGTGAGCGGATCCAGCGGGCCCATTCTTCGGACACACCTTTCGGGAGGTCTTCAGCCTTGCTGATCCGGCTCCACGGCATGTACCCAAAGAGCTTGGGAAGCCCCGGTAGTGACACGTGCGAATGGAATGCGACGACTGCCTTTTGACCCTTGCCCTGGAGCTTCCAGTACCCGCTTTGCGAGGCGACCGTGACCATGGCATCGACCGGCGTTGGGTCGGCGATCATCCCCGCCAACTGACCGCCGGCGCTGTGACCAAAGAGAAACAACCGGTCGGGTGAGTAGGTCCGTATCGACCATTCGATGACTCCCTGCATATCGAGCAGCGCCCAATCCGACAAAGTGGCGTCGAAGCCTCGTAGCGAACCGTTGCGAGAGCCACCGATCCCGCGATAGTCGTATGTGATGACGGTGTGGCCGACCGAAGCGAAGTGGCTCGCTAGTCGCGCGTAGAAGTCGCGCTTGACGGCCATCGCGGAGCTGATCACGACGAGGCGCCCGCGGTCCTCGTCGGGCCGGTAGACGGATGCCGCCAGTGCGTACCCGTCGCGCGCCGGAATCGTGATTGTGTCTGCGGTCATCGTGGTCATCATTATTCCTTGGATTGTGGTGCTGCGGCGGTGATCTGGTTCTGAATGTGGTCTCGTACGATTGCGAGGTGCTCGGTGTTCCTCGTTGCTTTGGCGAGGACGAGTGCTCCCTCAACAGTGGCGACAACGACGACTGCGAGGTCGTGTGGTTCGTCGAAACCCTCACGAAGTAGCTGGTCCGCCACAACCGCAATGATTGCTTCGAAGGCTGCCGCGGTTTGTTGTTGCACGGGGTTCTCTGTTGCGGATGTTTCCAGAGCGACGGTCGCCAGCGGACACCCCCGCGCGTAACCGCTGGCCTCGAGTTCGCTGATGTAGTAGTCGCAAAACTGCTGGATGCCGTCGGCGAGAGAGCCCGCGGTTTTGATCATCTCTCGCAGTGCATAGACGATCGAATGTCCTGACTGTTCGATAGCACCGGCTGCGATCTGCTCTTTGCCGTCAGGAAAATGGTGATACAGCGATCCTCGGGGAACACCGCTGGTAGTGAGGATGTCGGTCACGCCGGTTGCGGAGAATCCCCGAGTTCGCAACAGGCGCCCTGTGTTGCGGAGCAGTCGGTGTTTCGTTTCTGTCGACTTGGCGTATCCCATCGTATCGCTCAATTTAGACTGCTCGGTCTATTTTGTGCAAGCTTCAACCGGTTCCTCATGACAACGGCGGGCGTACGTCGGGGAAAACCCAATGCCCAGCGGCCGTCGCGTCGGATCTCCGCAAGGTCGCGAAAAAACATACAAACAAGCACGACCACGGAGAGTAGCGTTGCAACCACAGAAGGGGATTCTGGTCGTGGAGGTAACGCGCGGCCTGTTCGCTGATTGGGACCCTCGTGAGAAATTAGAGGACAACCGAAAGGCCCTACGATGAAACGTCGTTCGATGCTGCTCAATGTCGCGTTCGCTCTATTACTGTCCGTTATGGTGCCCGTCGCGGCATCCGGTGCCGAGGACACACCGCAATTCACTGTCCAGTCCGGTGCGGTAAGTGTGTCTGGCGACGCACCCGCAACGGCAGATCCGAAGGCCGTCGCCCCGATCGAGGTCGATACTTCTTCGATCATCGCCGCGATGAGCCGAGCCAAGTCGCTCGCTCGTGAGCAAGGAGTGTCAGTCGACACCGACGGCTTCCTGGCCAAGGGACTCGTCAGTGTCATCGTGACATTCGACGAGACCACCAACGCGCAGGAGGTCGCGGCGGCTGTCGGTGGAGAGGTCATGGTGACGTATGAACGTGCCCTGAACGGTGCAGCGATCACCTTGTCGCCGGGGAAACTCAAACAGCTCGGGAAGACCAGCGGTGTCACAGCCGTATATGCAAACGAGCTTCGGCAAACCCAGACCTCCGTGAGTCCTCAGTTCATAGGAGCCGATGAAGCCTGGGAAGAGCTCGGAGGCCAGGAAGTAGCGGGCGAGGGCATCGTGATTGGTGTCGTCGATACCGGCATCTGGCCGGAACATCCGTCTGTCGCTGACGACGGTACCTATCCGCCGCCCCCACCGTCATGGACGGGGACGACCTGCGAATTCGGGAGTGCGACTCCCGGTGATGAGCCATTTGCTTGTAACAACAAGCTGATCGGCGCGACCTATGCAATGCCTGCGTACTCGAGTTCGGGACTGCTGCTCTCGACCGAGTTCGTGTCAGCCCGAGACGATAACGGTCACGGTACGCACACGGCTACGACGGCTGCCGGCAACGGCGGTGTGGCCGCTTCGATCTTCGGTATTGATCGTGGTTTCGTGTCGGGCATAGCGCCAAGAGCTCAGATCGCCGCCTACAAGGCGTGTGGTGACCTTGGTTGCTTCGAGTCAGATCTAATACTCGCGATCGATTCGGCTATCGCCGATGGTGTCGACGTGATCAACTACTCGATCGGCGGCAGTTCCTCCGACCCGTACACCGATGCATCAGCGTTGGCGTTCCTGGCCGCGTATGACAACGGGATCTTTGTCGCGACGTCTGCGGGTAACAGTGGGCCGGGTCCCAATACAGTAGGTTCACCTGGCGATGCTCCGTGGGTCACGACTGTTGGTGCGAGCACAACGGACCGGCAGTATCAGTCCACGGTCACGCTGATATCCGGTGACAACGAGCTGGTACTCACCGGCGCGACCGTCACAGCCGGCATCTCTGCACCGACCGAGGTCATCCTCGCCGATGCGACCGACCCCCTGTGTCTTGTCAACACGCTCGGAACGTTCGACTACACCGACAAGATTGTCATCTGTGAACGTGGGGCCATTGCGAGAGTCGCAAAGAGCTTCAACGTGCTCCAGCAGGGTGCGGCAGGCATGTTGCTGTACAACCCGACGATGCAGGGTCTTGCGACTGACAACCACTTCATCCCGTCCGTTCACCTAGAGGCTGATTCGGGTGTGTTGTTGTTGGACTTCATGTCGACGAACAGTGCCAGCGTTGTCACGGCAACGTTCACCGGCGGTTTGGAGACCGAAACGCTGGGCGACGTCATGGCGTCGTTCTCGAGTCGTGGTGGAGACAGCTACCTAACAATTAAGCCGGATGTCACCGCTCCGGGTGTGCAGATCCTGGCTGGCAACACACCGATGCCGGCGACGGTGACGGGTGGTCTGCCGGGTGAACTGTTCCAGTCGATCCAGGGGACGTCAATGTCATCACCGCATGTGGCCGGCGCCGCCGCGTTACTCGCGCAGATGAATCCGGATTGGACGCCGGGACAGATCAAGTCCGCCCTGATGCTCACGGCGAAACAGGATGACGTCTTCAAGGAGGACGGGACGACACCGACGGATTACTTCGACTGTGGGTCCGGAAGGATCGACCTATCGGTGGCCGGGGATTCGGGTCTGACAATCGATGAGTCGGCCGCCGACTTCCTGGCGAACCAGGGCAAGGAATGGGAGAACAACTATCCCAGCGTCTGGGTTCCGGTCTTGCCAGGGAAGATCACGGTCGAGCGAACGGTGCAAAACGAGTCTGATCGCAGGGCGACATGGAGACTGTCGGTTTCTGCACCAGATGATGTGAAGATCGAGGTGCCTCGAAGAATACGGGTTCCCGGAAACGGCGAAGCGACCTTCGAGATCAAGATCGATGCACGCAACGTTCCGATTGGCGAAATCCGCATGGCCGAGATCACTCTGAAGAAGGGTGACCAGAGGCTGCACATTCCTGTTGCGTTCAAGCGGGCTGAAGCTGCGGTGACGATCAACAAGGCCTGTGACCCGTCGACGTTCAAACAGTGGGAGTCGACGACCTGCACGATCACCATTCAGAACAACTCGTTCTCGGTGGCCCAGGTTGATGTCCGCGACAAGCTTCCCCGGAAGCTGCTGCTCGATCCGTTCTCCATCAGCGGTGGCGAGTGGATCGGTTGGAACAAGGTCGGGTTCTCCGGAGCACTCGGTCCCGCAACGCCTCCGAGTGTTGCAATCGTCGAGGCCGCCAGCCCGGCCGGCTATCTGCCCCTGGCGCTGTTCGGCATTGCACCCGCGACGCCGCCAAGCAACGCTGACGACGGTGGGTTGATCCTTACGGGACTCGACTTCAGCTACGGCGGTGTCAACTACACCGACGCCATCTGGTCGGTGAATGGAGCAATCGAGGCAGGCACCACCAGCGGTCTCGCACTCGGTGCCGCGAATTCGGAGCTACCGAACTCGACGCTGCCAAACAATCTGATTGCACCGTGGTGGACAGATCTCAACCTCAACGATGGGGGCGATCTGTACATTGGAGCCCTGGGTGACGGAGTATCAACGTGGGATGTGATCGAGTGGGCCGACGTGGCGCTGTTCGGCGATCCGACGAAGACCTACAGTTTCCAGATCTGGATCGAACGCGGCACGGCGAACATCTCGTTCGCCTACGGCGCGGGTGATGCCACCGAGGGAGCCACGGGCACGGTCGGTGCCGAAGATCCAGCAGGGTCGAGCGGGGACACCTACTACTTCAACGGCACGGGTACGAACCCGTGGATCGGATCGCCTGATCCCGATGATCCAACCGGGCCACCGATCCGTTCCGATCTCACTATCGAGACCGGTGCCGCGATTCCCGGTGAGACCCACGTCATCACGTTTGATGCGCTGGGTATCCGTAGGGGTAACTGGACGAACTGGGCCACGATGACAAGTGATGCGTTCGCCGGTACGGCTATCGACGGGGCCTCGGGGACCATCGAGAGGGGGCACCGGCCTCCGTGGGGCTGGAGGTAGCACCCCACCGAGCAACGACTGAGAATGATGGGGCGGGTCAGAGGACCCGCCCCATCATCGCGCTGTGGGTCTAACCCTTTTCGCAGAGGAAGAGTTCGCGGGATCCGCCGGAGTGGTACTGGTAGTTCTCTCCGAGTGCCTCCAGGACAATGCGGGTTCCGTCCACCTGTACCTGGGTATAAGACATGTCGGGCTGCGGGCAGCCGAGCGATCCGTCGGGCCATACGACCGACTCAGCGACAACGATGGTGATGTCGGACACAGCGATGTCGAGGCGGGTAGCCAGGTCGGTGACCGCAGGTGCGGCGAACGCAACGAGCGCCTGGTCTACGTCGTCCGCAACCATGGGTTCGCCGGGAAGTGGCGCGGTCTCGGCGCCTTCTTCGGGCGTCAGGTCGCCGGGTTCGGTGGCTGGAGGTTCGGTGATCGTGGGCTCTCTTTCCTGTCCTGGAGCCACGGTAGGCGATGTCGCCGGTTGTGGTGCTCGATCGGAAATCGGAGCGGTGGTCGATGTCGTGTCGTCGGGTCCATCCGGTACATCCGAACCTGTGTCAGCGGCACATGCCGCTGCGACGATGGCAAGCACCATCGCAATCAAGGCGATACGTTTCATAACACGCTCCTTTCGCCTTCAAGAGTATGACGCAAACCACCATGAGTAAGGTTCCCGACGACCCAAAGTAGTCGTGGGTGTGAATCCAGCTAGTCAGCGGAACCTTCCGATGCCTGCATGTATGCCGTGTGGCGCTGAGCGCTCTTGGTGGCGAAGTCCAGACCCGAGAAACCGCGTTCTCGCATGTCGAGCGATACCTGGACCGTGCTGCTACTTAACCGGAGGACGTAGGTGAATGCGGCGGAACCCGGGAGTTGTGCGACCGGGCATCTGTCGCAGTATGAGCTTCTAGAGACTGGCCGTTCCGGTCGTACTGATCTCGGAATCGGGTAAACCGGGTGTGGGTGAGGGCCAGCGGTGCGAGCCATCCGATCGAGGGTTCGTCAATCATCGTCGTCGTCACCGATCGGCTCTTCTTCGATTTCAAATTCGAACTCTCCGTCGTCGAACTCGGCCTTGAACTCTGACTTGTGGGTATTGCTCGTGAAGGTGACCTTCACCTTCTCCGGCCCTTCGTCCTTCACCTTGGCGGCGAACCCTTCCTCGGCAAAGGAGCTGATGAGATCAACCGTGCCGGGACCGATGCGGATTATCACCCATCCACCCGTGAGCCAATACGTCCGATTCTCTGTTTCCACGACAGTGGGCGTGGTAGTAGTAGTAGTCGGCGGAGGAGGTGTCGTTGTAGTCGTGGTAGTGGTGGGGGGAGGTGGCGCAGTGGTAGTTGTCGGCGGGGGCGTCTGTCCATCGGGAACTGTTGTTGATGTCACCGGTGGCACAGCAGTTGTAGTAACGACCGAGGTGGATGTCGTGGACGTCGTTGTCGTGGACGCTTCGGACGTTGTCGTGGACGCAATCGAGGCTGGCGTTGTCGAGGGTGTTGCGTCGACAGTTGACGCGAACGTAGTCGGCGCACCACTAGCGACCGGGAAGTCTTCGACGCCGGTTCGAATCCCGGTGACCGCTGCGGACGCGATCGTAAGCGAGACGATCGTCGCCCCGAGCCATGCGGCCACGAATCCGAATTTCCTTTTCATACCCACAGCATGCACTAAAACGGCGACTCGTAAGCTAAACCAGGGATAAGCCTCGGTGAAACGACGGCTAGAACACCGTCGATCGTGCCATTCAGGTGTATCTTCGTGGTCATGGCTTCCATTCTCGTTATCGAAGACGACCAAAGGATCCGTCAAGCACTTGCCACCCGACTTGCCGAGCGCGGCCACGATGTGGTGTCCACAGCAACCGCCATGGAAGGTGTCGAACGTGCTGTTGCGGGGGATGTGGACGTTGTGGTTCTCGACCTCGGACTGCCCGACATCGACGGGGCCGCGGCGCTCCAGATGATTCGGTCGGTGAGCCAGGTGCCGGTAATCGTCGCGACGGCTCGAGATGATGAGGCGGAGATCGTCAAGATATTCGATGCGGGCGCTGACGACTACGTGGTGAAGCCGTACTCGGCGAACCATCTTGAGGCGCGCATCCGGGCTCTGCTGCGGCGCTCCGGCGCCGCATCCGCGGAGCGAGTGATCACGGTCGGCGAACTGATAATCGATCTTGACGCCAACGACGCAACTCTGGACGGCGTCGGGCTCAACCTATCCGGGAAAGAGTTTGACCTGCTCGCCTACCTGGCGGAGCGCCCCGGAACGATGGTCTCTAAACGCGAGCTTCTCGCCGCTGTGTGGCGCCAGCCGTACGGTGGTGCGGACAAGACGGTCGACGTCCATCTGTCGTGGCTTCGCAAAAAGCTCGGAGAAAC
>BDTL01000057.1 GCA_002898115.1 bacterium BMS3Bbin02
AAGTGAACGCTATCGAGAGGTCAAAGATCGACCCGGTTCCATCACCCGCGGCGCAGATGTGCGGCTCACTGACGCCGATGTCGAAAATCACCGTGTCCTTGCCGCAGTCGACGGTAACACCGCTCGCGTCGACTTCGGTGTTCTCCGAAAGAATCCGCACCATTTCCTCTTCTATCGGTCCCCAGGAACCGCCGAGGATGAGGTTGGTCGTCTGCACATCGAACGCATCGTCCTCGGTCAGGATCGTCTCAAGCCGAACCACATCACCAGAGGTCGTCGTCGCAGTGCAAAGGAACGTCGTCCCGACATCCTCGGAGCTTGGCTTCGTGCAAGAAGCATTCAGCTCACCAAGACCGAAGCTATCCCCGAAATCGCCTTCGATGAAGTCCTCGACCTGTTTCTCAAGCGGGCCGGACCCGCCGATGCTGATCTCTCCAGAGACCGAACACGCGGCGCCGACAATCATGAGCGCCACGGCCGCGACAAAAATCTTCTTCATACTTCCTTCTTCTTGGTACGTCCCGCGATGTCCGCCCGTCCCCCGGCTAGAGGCGATGACACCGACAATTACAGTGACTTTACCCTGTCGAACCGGTGGATCGCTTCCACGAAACGAACGGTCCCGGTCCGGGATCTCATGACAACAGAGTGGGTCCGTGCCGTATTGCCGTGAAGCTGGATGCCGTCAAGCAGTGCACTTGATGTCACGCCGGTTGCAGCAAAAAAGGTGTCGTCGCTCGACACCAAATCATGAGTTGTCAACACCTGTGTGAGGTCGATGTTGTTGTCAGCAGCATATTGCCGCTCTTCGTCGCCACGAGGCCAGATCTTGCACTGCAGCTCACCGCCGAGCGCCCTCATCGCGCATGCCGCCGTGACGGCTTCCGGCGAACCTCCGATACCGAGCAGCATGTCGATCCCCGAGTCGGCTTTTGCGGTCGCGATCGCCCCTGCGATGTCACCGTCGGTGATCAGCGCACATCGTGAGCCAACCGCCCTGACCTCGGCGATAATGCTCTCGTTTCGAGGTCGATCGAGGATCATGACAGTGACGTCACCGACACCCTTCCCCCGAGCCTTGGCAACCTGGCCGATGTTGTGTGCGATCGGAGCCTCGATATCGACGGTCCCGGCCGCCTCTTCACCGACAGCGATCTTGTCCATATAGACGAGGCTTCCAGGGGAGAACATCGAACCCCGGCTGGCAAGGGCGATCACCGCAAGGGCGCCGTCGGAACCGCGCGCAGTCAGCGTCGTACCGTCAACTGGATCTACCGCGACATCTACTTCCGGTTTATTGCCGTTGCCGACACGCTCACCGTTGTAGAGCATCGGGGCTTCATCCTTCTCGCCTTCGCCGATGACAACGACTCCGTCCATCTCGACGGTAGACAGGATCGCTCGCATGGCATCAACAGCGGCCTGATCAACAGCGTTCTTGTCCCCACGCCCCTGCCACCGCGAGGCGGCTACCGCCGCTGCCTCGGTGACTCGGACCAGCTCCATGGCGAGGTTCCGGTCTGGTGCATCACTCATAACTCTCCCTTATCTGACTTCTTCTAACGGTGTTTCAGACGGTGCCCACGACAAGTCCGTCACCCTGGCCACCACCACCACACAGCGCCGCTCCACCGATCCCGCCACCCCTCTTACGGAGGGCGTTGATAAGTGTCACGACGATGCGTGCACCGGTGGCGCCGAGCGGGTGGCCCAAAGCTACGGCGCCACCATTGACATTGATGATGTCTTCCGAAACGCCAAGCTGGACCCCGGCCCAATACGACACGGACGCAAAGGCTTCGTTGAATTCAAAGAGATCGATGTCCGCAACAGCGACACCGGCGACACCGGCGGCGATCCGAATCGCCTCCGCAGGTCGTTCCTGCAGGGTGGCGTCAGGGCCAGCCGTCTGTCCGTATCCGAGAATCTCGGCCACGATCGGCAAACCCGCGTCTTCGGCCGCCGAACGGTCGGCAACGACCAATGCAGCGGCACCGTCGGAAATCTGCGAGGCGTTGCCGGCGGTGATCGTCCCCTCGTTCACAAATGCAGCACGAAGGCTCGCCAACTTCTCAACCGTCATACCTGGCCGGTACCCCTCGTCGACAGACACCTCAATCGGATCGCCGCGGCGCTGCGGGACCGATACCGGGACGATTTCCCCATCGAACGCTCCAGATTCGACAGCGGACTCAACACGCTGATGAGAGCGTGCCGCCCAGGCATCCTGAACTTCTCGATCGATGCCTAGATCAGTGTTCTTGTGGTCGGACGATTCGCCCATGAGACAACCGTCGAAGGCACAAAAGAGGCCGTCGTGAGTGAGCACGTCCACGAGGGTGGCATCGCCGTATCCGACTCCGGTTCGGGCGTGGGGAAGCACATGGGGAGCGTTGGTCATAGATTCCATGCCTCCGGCGACAACAAACGATGCTTCGCCGAGACGAATCCGACGACAGGCTTCCGCAATGGCAGTCATTCCCGACAAGCAGACCTTGTTGATGGTCATTGCGGGCACCGTCATCGGTATCCCACCGTTGACCGCCGCCTGTCGGGCCGTGATCTGACCCTGCCCTGCCTGAAGGACATGACCGAAGATGACTTCGTCAACCTGCCCGCCGTCAAGACCTGCCCGCTCCAACGCGGCTGCAATTGCGATTCCACCAAGGTCCATTGCACTCAGTGAAGAGAACGCCCCGTTGAAACGCCCAATGGGCGTACGGGCGATTGAACAAATGACCGGGTTCGACACAGTGTGCTCCTCACAAGAACTGGTTGGAATGCTACTCCTTCGTCAGACGATGCTCGTGTGGGGTCGAAAATGGACGTATAACCTACCCCCCAGGGGGTGGGGTAAAGTGCCCCTGTGCTACAGTTCCGCA
>BDTL01000058.1 GCA_002898115.1 bacterium BMS3Bbin02
GGCACCCCACGAGACGTGGGCGTGCGGCCGAGGACTCGGGCCATTCACAGTTGTGGTCAGGGCTAGAGCAAACTGGACACGACCTCCCGGGGCGCTACCGGTGAGGTACACGTCGTATTCTCCGGCCTCGGGAGGCACTGTCAACTCCCATTGTCCCGGACCGATCTTCTCCACCAGCAACGGCCGACCGCAGCGTTCTCCTTCGTTCCGTACCCCGGCACCGAGCTCGCTGTTCGTCGCCCACTGCAAGGTCAGCGTCGGTCCCTCAACGGTGATCGGGACGGGGATCTGTTGCCCAAAGCTATCCGCACACATCCCTTGGGCGGCTCCCGCCGGTGTCCAGCAGTAGTCGTATCCAGAAACCGGGGTGGTCGCGCCTCCGGTCGTCACGAGGAGATTCGGGGGAGCCGGAATTGTCGTCGGTACGGGGGTGGGTCTTGTTGTGGTCGTGGTTGTCGGATCTACGGCGTCGATCGTGGCGAGATCTGCCGATTCGCCCGGGTCGGGTCGAAGAGCCACTGTGGCGAGTCCGACGACGGCCAGGGCGCTGACGACCGCAGCCGCGATGACGCGTGAGCTGAGTCGTCGCTGTGGTGTGGTTCGGCCGTCCATCTCTGTGTAGACGTTTTGAGGCGGTGAAATAGTTTCCGAAAGGGTCGGGAGGGACCGTGGGTGGTTGGTAGAGTCACTTTATGGATCTTGGACTTACCGGGAAACGGGCGATCGTGGCTGCCGCGTCATCGGGGCTCGGGTATGCCATTGCGCAGGGTCTGGCCCGCGAAGGATGCCGGGTCGCGATCTGTTCAAGAGATGCCGAACGAGTAGAGCAGGCGGCGGAGTCGCTGCGGTGTGACACCGGCGCCGAAGTGCCGGCTACTGCTGTTGATGTATCTGATGAAGCTGCGATTCAGACCTGGGTGACGGATGTTGCCGGGACGTGGGGTGGCATCGATATCTTGATTCCAAATGCCGGGGGACCGGCGTACGGTGCGTTTGATGATCTGTCCTCCGGGCAATGGGACGAGGCGTATCACCTGACGCTGAAATCCGCGATTGTGTTCGCTTCCTCCGCCCGTCCCTACCTCGGATCGGGCTCTGCCGTCCTTTTTCTCACCTCAATGACTGCGAGACAACCCGTCGGGCCGCTCGTCCTGTCGGGGGTGTATCGGGCTGGTGTTGCGATGCTTGCCAAGACCCTCGCCGATGAATGGGCATCAGACGGTATCCGTGTGAACCATCTGATCCCCGGACGTATCGCAACCGAACGTGTTGCCCATCTTGACACGTACGCCGCCGAAACCCGTGGGGTCGCTATTGACGAGATTGTCGCCCAATCCTCGGGCGCGATCCCTCTCGGGCGCTACGGCAGGCCGGACGAGTTTGCTTCCGCTGCCGTGTTTCTCGTTTCAGAAGCCGCTTCCTATATCACCGGCGCCACACTCCAGGTAGACGGTGGTGCGCTTCGGAGCGCGTAAGGCACACGATCTGGTTCCCACAAATAGCCAATATCCTCAATGGATTCAAGGTCCTTCCCGCTGTTTCCGAAGGGACTAGAGTTGTCCCTTTGTATCGCCGGCTCCGCAGTTACCGGTGACATGAGTTGAAAGCTGGGTGAGGTTCGTGGTCAAGAGTTGGAAGCGACGCGTCTATTTAGTGGCGCTGACCGTCATGTTTTCGGTCATCGTCGTACCGGTCGCTGGCGCGATACCGACAAACGACGATCTCGACAACGCTGTTGTTATAACAGATGGCTATTCCGCGGCGACGAACAACGTTGGCTCGACGATTGAGGCAGGCGAGGCGGACGGGTCGTGTGAGGCTGTGGCTGCCGGTTGGTCGATGTGGTACATCTTCACCGCGACATCGACCGGGAGTGTGTTTCTCCGGTCACAGATCGCGACACCGACCGCCACGAACTACATGACCGTGTACGAGCTCACGACTGTTGGCCCTCCGCACACGCTCGGATCGGAAGTTGCCTGTGCTCCGGGTTTGAACGCCCTCCAACAACTGGTCCCTGTCACCAGCGGTACGAGTTACGCCGTGCGGATTTCCGGGGCGTCTGCGGATCTCGGCAACAACGTCACCCTTACATATGAGACGACAGGGACGCTGGCGGGTACGGTCACCGAGTCCGGCACCGCTAACGCGCTCCCGGGCATCACGGTTCAGGTGTTCGACACCACCGGTACCGCACTGCAAGGTGCTACGACGACCGCGGTGGATGGAACTTGGCAGACGGTCGTGCCTACTCGCGACGTCATTGTGAAATTCAGTGACGCGACCAACGTGTACGGCGACCGGTACTACGACAACGTTATTGCCAAGGTTGATGCAACGGTGCTGACGGTCGTCGAGGGTGTGACCCTCTCGGGTATTGATGCCGTGCTGGCCAATGCGGGGTCGTTGTCCGGCACGATTACGAGCGATGGCGGTAGCCCTCTTGATGGTGCTGCCGTATCGATTTATGGCACGCCGATTCCCGGATCGCCCGTGAAGATTGCGCTGACGGTCACCGACGGTACCTACTCGATGGTCGGTGTGGCCCCGGGTGACTACTTTGTCCGGATCAGTCACCCGGACTATTTCGGTGAGTGGTACAACGACGTACCGGACTACACGACCGCGTCGATCGTCACCGTGACGGCCGGTGTCGATTCTGTGGTGAACGCCGCGTTGGCTCCGGGTGGTGCGATCTCAGGTGTCGTGACCGATGACGGTGGTCAACCGGTCGCGGGGATTCTCATCGACATCTACGAGGCTGAGGGCGCCCTCAAGTACCAGCGAATCACTCTGGCGGACGGATCGTACGATGTTCCGGGCATGGTCGCCGGGACCTACGCCATCTTTGCAGACCCAGACACGGGTACACCCGGAGCGTATCGTGGCGAATGGTGGGATGATCTTGCGCCAAGCACTCCCTACGTATCCGTCGGCAAGGTAACTGTCGCCGCGGGGACCGACAACACGGTGAACTTCATACTCAATCGGTCGCTTGTTTCGGGGACGGTGACGAGCGCTGCCGATTCTTTACCGATTCAGGGGGTCGTGGTGACGTTGTCTGACAGCCTCTCTGCTCAGGTCGGGCAGACGACGACCGATGCTGCGGGGAACTATTCCTTTGAAGCGTTCGGGTTTTCCAACTCACCGTTGAGTGTTTCGTTCGAGGCGACGAGTGTGTTCTTCGTGGATGGAGCCTCCGCACCGTTCGGATTTGCGGGCGGCGACAAGCGGGTCGAAGACATCGTGCTCACGGTCGACCAGCAGCCACCGAGCGTCGATACCGGGCAGTCATTCACGGTTCCCGAGAACATCGCCGTTGGCGCGATCGTAGGGACAGTGACCGGCGGTGACGACAACCGAGCCGACACCATCACCTGGTCGATTGCCGGTGGCAACACGGGCGGTGTGTTCACCATTGACGCCGCCAGCGGCGCCATCAAAACAGCAACGGCCCTCGACTTCGAGACGACAAGCTCATACACCCTTACGGTGATGATCTCCGATGGCTCTGCTCAAGACTCAACGACCGTCGACATCACCGTGACCGATGTCGACGAAACGATCCCCTCGGCAGGTTTCAGCGACACGGTTGGGACTTTGTTCGAGAGAAGCATCGACTGGATGGCCTACACCGGGATCACTGCTGGGTGCAACCCTCCGGATAACGATCTGTACTGTCCGGATGCCACGGTAACTCGCGGACAGATGGCGGCATTCCTGGTTAGGGCGCTCAACCTCCCTGCGGCGAGCGAGAACTACTTCGGCGACGACGACAGTTCAATCTTCGAGGATTCGATCAATCGGGTCGCGCAGGCTGGTATCACTCGTGGCTGCAATCCACCCGATAACGACCTGTTCTGTCCAAGCGGCACGGTGACCCGCGGGCAGATGGCAGCGTTCCTGGTTCGTGCACTCGGATACACCGAGAACGGCGGCGGGAATCTTTTCGTGGATGACGACGGTTCGATTTTCGAGGCCGATATCGACAAGTTGGCGACGGCTGGTGTCACCCGCGGATGCAACCCGCCGGAGAACGACCTCTTTTGCCCAGGTGGCACGGTGACTCGTGGGCAGATGGCCGCGTTCCTCTTCCGAGCCCTTGGGGGCTGAGCGTCGTCACCACCACGGACCGTCATGGGGTTAATTGGCCCGCGATAGGGTTTCGTCACGTCTCTTGGTGATGAAAAGTACCTACTGCTGACCACGTTCCGCCGCGATGGAACCCCCGTGTCGACACCGGTGTGGGCCGTTCCCCTTGACAGAGACAGGATCGGATTCTGGACGAGCTCCGGCTCGGGCAAAGTCAAGCGGCTCGCCCATACTGACACCGTCACGATCCAACCGTGCGATGTGCGGGGACGCGTTATCGACGGAACTGATCCGACCGACGGGGTTGCTCACCTTGTTGACGGAACCAACCTTGAAGCCATCAGAGTCAAGGTGGTCGCCAAATACGGTTTCATGACCAAGATCACGAAGCTCCTTAACTTCATTGGGGGCGTTCTCAAGCGAAACCGGGTTCCCTACGGGGATCGCGGCGTTGTGATCACTCCGTCTGTTTGACGGTCCACGGTGTCCGTGGGGACCGCGCGTTCGGGCTAACTTCCGTCCAGTCCCAGGTTCTTGAGGAACGCATCGCTGTTTGGCTCGCGCTGGAGGAATGCTCGTAGGTGTTCGATTGCATCACGCGAACCACCGACGGCGAGCACTTCGTCGCGGTAGCGTTTTCCGACCTCGGGGCTTGTCACGCCCAGCCGCTGGAACTCGGAGAACATATCGTCGCCGTACACCTTTGACCACAGATACCCGTAGTAGCCGGCGTCGTAACCCCCCATGAGGTGCCCGAACGAGGCAAGGAAATGTGTCTCCTCGTGGAACGGGAGCAGCGTGAGCTTGTTCGCTTCCCGGGTGATGGCTTCAAGGTCTGTCGTGTCACTCCCGTCGTGGAGCATCATGTCGAGTTTGCCGAGGAAAACCTGGCGGATCGTCTGCATGCCGACATGCAGATCCCGCGCCTCGACCAACCGATTGACCAGATCCTCGGGGATGACATCACCGGTTTCATGGTGTGCCGCAAAACGCTGGAGAACCTCAGGTTGCCACATCCAGTGTTCCATGATCTGGGACGGGGCTTCAACGAAGTCCCACTCCGTGTCATAACCGGAGAACCGCAACATGTCGACGGTGGTGAGGCAGAAGTGAAGGACGTGTCCGAATTCGTGGAAGAGGGTCACCGCCTCACCGTGTTCAAGCAGCGACGGCTGGGTGGCGGTCGGCTTCGTGAAGTTGGCGACGATTGCAGCGATCGGCTTGCGGTAGGAACCGTCCGCTTCCCGTACGCCGTACTCGATCGGGAAAGCGGCAGCATGTCCGAACTTGCCCTCGCGCGGGAACAGGTCGGCGTAGAAGTACGCCAGCGGTTCCGACTCGTTCTTGTTTCGAATCTCATAAAGCGCAACGTCTTCGTGCCAGGCCCTTGCGTCCTCGACACGTGAGTACTCCAGACCGAACACATCGCCGGTGATCTCGAACATGCCGTCCATAACTCGCTCGAGGGAGAAGTACTTCGCCACCTCGTTCGGGTCGATGCCGTAGTTAGCCCTGCGGCGTTCGTTGGCGTAGTAGAACCAGTCCCAGCTTTGTAGTTCACCGTCTTGGTCCTTGTCGAACAAGGCCTGGAGAGCTGCTCGTTCGCTGCCGGCCTTCTCGGTGAGACCCGGGATCACCGAGTCGTAGAACGCGTTCACCGCTTCGAGGTTCTTCGCCATCTTGACCTCGAGCATGTGGTCGGCCCATGAGGTGTGACCGAAGATGGTGGCGATGTTCGATCGTATGTCAACTGCTTCTGCCAGCAAAGCGGTGTTTGCATCTGCCGCTCTGTTCCAGAACTTGAATTGCATTGCTTTGCGAAGATCCCGGTTGCGTCCCTGTTC
>BDTL01000059.1 GCA_002898115.1 bacterium BMS3Bbin02
TCACCGAGCGGAAACGTGACGCCAGCCGATACCTGATTCAGCAAACCGAGGGCTTCCATCTGATTGTCGAAGGTGCGGATAGGAAGACTAGGACTTATGCGGGAAGCAAGCAAGTTGGCTATACCCTTGAGGACCGGAGTGCCGGCAACAACGATGGCGACAACGTCGGTAAACCCGGGCATTGCTTCAAGGTAGAACCTCCTGGCATTTGTGTCGGGTCTGCGACCACCGGTAATGACCATGAGAGGGTATCTCTCGCCTTCCGAGCACGTCACACACGCATTGACCACAGCGGTCGCTTGCTCCAGGTCCTCGATGCCGGCTCCTGGTTGATAGTCAACTCGGATAACGTTGTCATCACCCAGCCACACCTCGGCAAACTCGGTAGTCACAGATTTCACCTTCCCAACGATCTCGCGGGTCGGGGATTGCACATCCGGCAAAATGGTCAACTCGAAGATGCTTTCGTCCCCGGACCGACGATAGGTGAGATCACCGTCCATGAGTCGGGCAAGTCGCCGAGCAACCGAGAGGCCGAGTCCCACCGACGCTTCGTGTATTCGACCGTTCGATGCCCGCGTAAATGGTGCAAAAATAGTCTCTTCTTCATCGGGGGAGATCCCCGGGCCGTCGTCGATGACCTGGATCGCCACCGTGTCTGTCCGGCTCTCGACGGTTACCTGGACATGGCCGTCACCGTAGCGGAAGGCATTGCTCACCAGGTTCTGAAACACCTGGCGCACGCGCATCGGGTCGCCGCATGCCAGGACCTGCCGGTCCGGCATTGCGAAGTCAACAACGCTACTTTCGTCGGCGGTCGACATGACATTCAAGGTTTCTTCGATGAGCTGGCCAACGTCGAAGACCTGTGCCTCCAGGTCCAGACTTGAAGCGGTAAGACGGGCAGAGACAAGTAGGTCGTCGACCATCCGGTTTGCCTCGGCTGCCTGGCCCAGGATCATGTCGATCATCTCCGAGGTCTCGTCATCGCTGAGCTCCGTACCTGACTCATGGAGTACGGCTGCAGCACCGATCACACCGGCAAGCGGATTGCGCAAATCGTGGACTACCCCTCCCAGGAACTGAGCGCGAAGGGTCTCCAACTCTCCAATCAGATCGACTACCGAACGCGAAACTAACAGCACGAGGATGACCCCGAACACCGTAACTGATGCGATCCACGGAACCGCGTCGGAGGCTGGTCGGGTCGGCTCGATCCGAAGGACATCCGCCACGTACGCCAAGGTAGCCCACGCCAGGATGAAGAGAGACACCAACGCTGCCTGACGCCGGTCAAGGAGGAGCGCAGCGAGGAAGGTCATGATGATCGCCAGTACCGCCCCGACGGTGGGCACACCGATCACGACCATGCTGATACCCATGGCGGTGACATCCATCATGAGGAACCCGGTTACATCGGCGCCGGGTTCCCGGTGACCTAGAACGGCATGGATTGCTAGTGCCCCCATGAGGGCTGCCAACAAGAGCCCACTCCGCCATCCCTGAAGCGTGCTGATGACTGCAAAGGTGACTACCCCCGCCACGTGCACCAGCGCCCGGGTGCGCAAATAGAAGTCGCGACTGCGCTGCGTGAATCGGTCCACCGGTGAATCACCGGCAGCCGGACCCCACAGCTCAGCCACTATCCCCCTGATCAGGGTTCGAAGCCTGCTCATCAGTTCCCTCTAATTCATGCGCTCTCAATATGATCGGCATCGACCGGACTCGTACTTGAGTGGTTGGTTCCGACGGATGCATGACATCCCAAGCCGACAGCAGATCGTTCGGGGTTTTCATCGATCCGACATACTTCGAACGGCGAGGCGGATGCTCAACGGAACATGTCGCCCGGCTCACGATCGCCGGTCAACAGGTCTTGGGACACCGCGCGTCCCGCGGTGCAACGACCCAACACGTTCGTCTCCGCGTTCCTGGAGGAACTCTCGGGAGAGTGACTGACCCCGTCGCGAGGGAGCAGAGTTACACCGAAGCGGCGTCAATCCTCTGATGCAGTAGCTGCTTTGGCGGCTATCTCACTGACGATATCGGCGTTAGCCAACGTAGTGACATCGCCAAGTTGACGCTGCTCCGAGATGTCGCGCAACAACCTTCGCATGATCTTCCCCGACCGGGTCTTTGGGAGGTCATCGGTGAACACGATGCTCTTCGGTTTGGCAATGGCCCCGATTCGGTCTGCGACCGCTGTTCGCAGTTCGTCGATCATTGCTTCCGAACCCTCGAAACCGTCCCGCAGTGTGACAAACGCCGCAATCGCCTGACCCGAGATCGGATCCTTGCGCCCGACGACTGCCGCCTCGGCTACAGCCGGGTGATAGACGAGCGCAGACTCGACCTCGGTTGTCGAAATGTTGTGGCCTGCTACGAGCATCACGTCATCAACACGGCCAAGCAGCCAGTAGTACCCATCATCGTCGGTTTTCACACCGTCGCCGGGGAAATACAGACCGTCGAAGCGTGACCAATAGGTATCGACATAACGCGCATCATCGCCATAAATCGTCCGCAACATCGACGGCCATGGGCGCCGGATCGCAAGAAAACCGCCGCTACCGGTGGGCGCAACGTTTCCGTCGTCGTCAACAACGACGGCATCGATGCCAGGGAAAGGACGGGTGGCCGAGCCCGGTTTCGTCGCAACAGCACCGGGGAGTGGCGTGATCATGATGCTGCCCGTCTCGGTCTGCCACCACGTGTCCACGATGGGGCAGTTTCCGCGGCCGATGTGTTCGTTGTACCAGATCCACGCCTCAGGATTGATCGGCTCGCCGACAGTGCCCAGTACCTTCAGCGAGGACAGATCGTGACGGTCAGGATATTCGTCACCCCACTTCATGAACGCCCGGATCGCCGTCGGCGCCGTATAGAAGATGCTGACGTTGTACTCGTCAATGATCTGCCAGAGACGATCAAGGTCGGGATGGTTCGGCGCCCCTTCGTACATGACCCCCGTCACGCCGTTGGTGAGCGGGCCATAGACGATGTAGCTGTGGCCGGTGACCCAACCGATGTCTGCAGCACACCAATAGATACTGTCAGGCTTGACATCGAACACGTAGTGATGGGTGGTCGTGACGCCGGTGAGATACCCACCCTGGGTGTGCACGATCCCCTTCGGCGTACCGGTGGTCCCAGACGTGTAGAGAATGTAGAGCGGGTCCTCGGCATTGAGATGCACCGGCGGACAATCATCGCTTGTTTCGGCCATGAGATCGTCGTACCAGATGTCCTTGTCGGTCATTGTGACGTCGTTGTCACAGCGTTTCACGACGACAACCTTGGTCACCGACGGGCACCGGGAAACCGCCACATCTGTCGCAGGTTTCAAAGGGACAACCGAGCCCCGCCGCCACGCCCCATCGGCGGTAACGACCACCTTCGCCTGAGCATCCTGAATGCGGTCCGCGAGGGCATCGGAGGAGAAACCACCGAACACCACTGAGTGCACGGCGCCGATACGGGCACAAGCGAGCATCGCGATGGCTAGCTCGGGAATCATGCCCATGTACAGCGCCACACGGTCGCCGCGTTCCACACCGAGAGACTTCAGACCGTTGGCAAACTTGGACACCAACCGGTGGAGGTCGCGGTACGTGATCGTCCGGGTGTCCCCGGGCTCGCCGATCCAGTGGTAGGCAACCTTATCGCCCTGGGTGTCAAGATGACGATCGAGACAGTTATACGACAGGTTGAGCTCACCGTCGGTGAACCACTTGTAGAAAGGCGGGTTCGAGTCATCGAGCGTGACCGTCGGCTCTTTGAACCAGGTGATGCGTTCGAGCGCTTGTTTGTGCCACCAGGCCTTGTAGTCGGCTTCGGCCTCGTCGTAGATCTCCGCAGTCGCATTCGCCTGTGCGACAAACTCGGCCGACGGTTCAAAGGTGCGATTCTCGCTGAGAAGATTCTCAATCGCTTGGTTGTCCGACATGTAACCCTCCAGAAACTCGACCTGACGATAGAACTCAGAATATAGGCGTCCGGGGCCGGCGTGTGCAGTGATCCGGGGTTACGTGAACGAACCGAGATAGGACAGAACTGCGAGCACCGTCACGAGCGGGGAGAAGAATCTGATGTCATTGCGCACAAAGGGCGTCCGATCCCCTTTTGCAAAGTAGAGGTAGAAGCTCATTGCCAGTCCTCCGATTCCACGCACGCCGAGCACTGCAACGACACCGTAGGCGCCGATGTTCACGAGCCGATCACTCACCGGGGCGCCGATCACATCCGCGGCAGCCGGCAAAAGAAGCGCCGCAACAAACATCAGTCCAGCCACGACAAGGCTCATCCACGGGGGCGGCATGTGACTTGTGTCCCCCACGACGTTGCGCGCAAGATCCTCACCGTTGCCGAACGGCCACGGTGAGCCCACGCCCCAGGCAACGTGAACTAGCGCTACGCCGGTCAACGCCAGCACCGCCACGACAAGTGCTGCCATCTGCATTCGGTCACCTTCTACTCGCTATCTCGCAATAGAACTCGACTGATTGTGGCAGTCACTGCCATTTGTCGCAAACTGACATTTTCAATACGATGACGCTATGCCTGGACTTCGCGAACGCAAACGTGCCGAGCTCTCATCGCGGATTGAACAAACCGCGCTGGACCTGTTCGAGCGCGACGGATACTCCGCGGTATCGGTCCGAGATGTGGCCGAAGCCTCCCACATCTCGGAACGGACAGTGTTCCGCTACTACCCGACCAAGGCAGACCTGGTGTTCGCCGTGGAGGATCGCTGGATGGCGATGTATCGCTCGGAAGCGGACAGGCTGGAAACCGAGAAGCTCACCGTCACCGAATTGCTCATCCGGATCTCGGAAACCATCTCGGAATTCATCGAGAACGACCCGGCGCCTGTGCTCCGAGCCTTCGACATCATCCAAGGAGCCACCGAACTCCAGGCGAAACAGGCGGGCAACCAGGCGGTATGGAACGAACTTGTCGCCGACTCGCTCGACCGGTACTTCGCCACTCGCCGGGAATCGCTGGTCGTAGCAACGGCGGTCATGGGAATGATTTCGCACAGCGTGCAAACGTGGGGCCGATCAGGTGGAACGGCGCCGCTTGGCGAGATGATCACAGCGGGGTTCGAGACGCTTGCGATGGCCTTCGCGAGGTGAGTTGAACACCTCAAGCGGACAGCTCAGCGTGCCGTTGACTATCGGAATGGGGAACCGAACACGCCGAAGGGGTTTCGCTGCGTTGCTGGCAACCGCAACGCTGGCGGCCGCGTTCGTTCTCCCCGCCAACGCCGCTCCCACCGATCCCGGTGGTTCGTTCACCGACGATGACGGCTCCGTCCACGAAGGGTCGATCGAGGCAATCGCCGCCGAGGGGATCACCCTGGGATGCAACCCACCGGCGAACACACGTTTCTGCCCCGACGATCCCGTCACGCGCGGCCAGATGGCGGCCTTCCTCAACCGTGCGCTGGACCTTCCCCCCGGGGCCGCGGGCCGATTCGTCGATCTGGGGGCCACACCCTTCGCAGCCGATATCGCCTCGCTCGCCGAAGCAGGGATAACCAAGGGATGCAACCCTCCGGACAACGATCGATTCTGCCCCAAAACCTCGGTGACTCGTGGACAGATGGCGGCGTTCCTGACACGGGCTTTTGACTGGCCCGCCGACACGTCTGATCGGTTCATTGACGACGATGCTTCGATGTTCCAAGACGCAATCGATACACTCGCCGCGGCCGGCGTGACACTCGGGTGCAACCCGCCCGAGAATGACCGGTTCTGCCCCGAAGCGTCGGTCACCCGCGGGGAAATGGCGACGTTCCTCACCCGAGCCCTCGGGTTAGTCGCGGTCACCCCACCCCAGCGCTGCACGATTCTCCCTGCGGACAACATCTGGAACACCCGGATCGACACCGCACCCGTACATAGCCGGTCGGACCAATACGTTGCTTCGATCGGAACAACCGGGTTCATCCGCGCCGATTTCGGGTCCGGTGTATGGCCGCCGGGATCGACCTCCCCGATCGGTATCCCGGTCATCGAAGTCGACGACACCCAGCCCGACGTCGCCATCAACTGGACGGCATACGGAGACGAGTCCGACGACGGACCGTATCCGATCCCCGCGGATGCACCGATCGAAGGAGGACCCGACGCCGACGGCGACCGCCACGTGTTGGTCATCGACCGGATCGACTGTGTGCTCTACGAGCTGTATCGGGCCTTCCCGAACGGTGACGGGAGCTGGAACGCCGACTCCGGAGCGGTCTACGACCTGCGCTCCAACGACCTACGCCCCGACAGTTGGACATCCGCCGACGCCGCCGGTCTCCCCATCGCACCAGGTCTCGTGATGTACGACGAGGTCGCCAGCGGACGCATCGAACACGCCATCCGGTTCACGGTGAGCACCAGCCAGAAGGCATATGTGTGGCCGGCGCGGCATTTCGCCTCGTCGAACACGTCGCCGAATGTGCCACCCATGGGACAGCGATTCAGGTTGAAAGCAAACTTCGATATCAGTGGCTACGACCCCGAGATCCAGGTGATCATGACGGCGTTCAAGGAGTACGGGATCATCGTTGCAGACAACGGGGCGGACTGGATGGTGTCCGGCGCCCCCGACGAGCGTTGGGACAACGACATGCTCCGCCAACTGCGCGACATCCCGGGCTCGGCGTTCGAAGCCGTTGACGTATCGTCATGGATGGTTAACCCAAACTCAGGACAAGCCGCACCGTAGGGCTGTCGAGGGGTGGAGGGTCCTGAGAACGATCGTCGTCCGGGACCCTTTCCATCTACCGACACCATGCCGGCCGACGCTCACTCCCGCAGCAGTGCAACCAACCGACAAAGTTCGGATCGGTGGAAGCGCAAACGTGATCGGGCGTGCCTGCTGACGGTCGACGCTGTTCGGTTCGCCTCCGAGATCAGCAAGGTCTGAACGAGACCTGAGGTTATCCGAAGATCGAACTAAACCGTTGGAAGCCCCTGAGCGTTGTTACTGTGACCGGCCGAACTATTGGAGTCTCGATGGCAGAGGTGGAGCACCGCGATCCGCAGGCTCGGGTTCTTGCGCGGTTCGAAGAGTTTTACACAGAGGAGTACCCCCACGTCGTTGCGGTCGTGTACGGGCTGACCGGAAGTTGGTGGGTCGCCGAGGACCTCGCCCAGGATGCGTTCGTCAAAGCAAACCGGGACTGGACTCGCGTCGGCACAATGGTCTCACCGTCCGGATGGGTAAGACGTGTCGCAGTGAATCTGGCGATGTCGCGGTTTCGCCGATTACGCGTAGAAGCGGCTGCCCTGCATCGATTCGGAAGAACTCCTCATGCAGTTGAACCAGTGGACTCCGCCGATGATATGTTCTGGAAGGAGGTGCGGCGTCTCCCTCGTCGTCAGTCCCAGGTCATCGCACTTCTCTACATCGACGACCTGTCGGTAGCGGAAATCGGCAGCATCCTTCAGGTGGCGGAGGGCACGGTCAAAGCGTCTCTGCATCAGGGTCGAACCCGCCTTGCTCGACAACTCAAAGCGAAAGGCTGGGCGCTCAATGAAACTTGACGACATCGGTTTCAAAGCTGGACTGGCGTTACGCGAAGCTTCGAGAGGACTGACCGGCACAGAAATCAACGAAGTGAAATCCTCCCGGGTCCCCGTCGGAATCATTGCCGGCATAGGCGTGTTTGTAGCGACGCTGGTGATCTTCGGCGGCCCGAACCTGTGGCGAGACGGATCAAACGGGACGACAGATTCATCGTCACCAGCCGCAGCACTCACGCCGACCCGAACGGACCAGGACTTCCGGCTACTCGACGGAGGTTCCGTTCGGATAACGGCAGACATCGCTCTACGCCTTCAGAGTTACACAGCCTTCAGCGAGTTTGCCGAACTCGGCGGAGAGCGGCTGGTCACCGTTGCCGCGGTGAGCGACCCAGCGGAACTGGCCCGCATCGAATCGGCGGAAGAGGAGGAACAGTTAAGCGAGTCCGCAACAGTTTGGAGAGCAAACCGACTTGGTAGCCCGCTGTTCCTCTCGGTCGACCTTGGCTCCTGGACTGTGTGGCTCAACGTCAGCACTGCCACCGAACCCCTCGAACGGGGCAACCTCCTGAGCATTGTTGATCAGTTGACGGGCACAGCGAACGATCTCGGCGTAGTGGTGCCCGGACTGCGATTCGACTATCAGGAACTCAATATGGTCGGACCTGATGGTGGAGTTGTCACGCTGCGCATCGGTGCTTGTTTCCGTGAACCGGTCCCCGGTGGCGACATGATCGAACATATCCGGCGTGGACCAATGATCAGAGGAGACCAATACGCCTCGTGGTGCACTGCCGACGGGGGCGCGGAGGTAACAGTCGACGGGTCGGGAGAATTCGTTGAGATCATCGTCGAGACGCTCACCTTGACGTTCGAATGAGAATACGACGAAGTCGAAATCGTAGAAGAGCCAAGCACACTGACAGCGACACCGCTATCGATACTTCGTCGTGGACGGTTGACCCAAACTCAGGACAAGCAGCGCCGTAGGTCTCGTCTGCGGACAGTCTGCCCGGCCGTTGTCGGTCAACTCACGCGGCGGCTGCCCCATCAGATTCTCTCGCACCGGGTTCCGCGATATACTCTGCACCGCTCAGTTGGCAACCGCTGCCGATAAGGTACACTCTCGGGTCCCTGCCCCCATCGTCCAGCGGCCTAGGACTCCGCCCTTTCAAGGCGGCAACGGGGATTCGAATTCCCCTGGGGGCACAAACGGGGGCGTGGTGAAGTCTGGAGTTCACGCCGGCCTGTCAAGCCGGAGGTCGCGGGTTCAAATCCCGTCGCTCCCGCCAGACGCGATGCCCGGACCAGCGTCCGGGCATCGCTACATAACGGTCAGGTAGCTCAGTTGGCAGAGCACCGCTCTGAAAAAGCGGGGGTCGGCGGTTCAAGTCCGCCCCTGACCACGGGAACGTCGCAAGCTCCGTTCCTTAAGATTTCTCCATGGCAACCAAACACGACTCTCTCGAGCTTCTGGCGTCCATTTGGGCGATATATCGCCCAAATGGACGCCAGAACGGGAAAACTATGTGGGGTCGGCGACCGGGGGGAAAATCGCCGACCCCACATTGTTGTCACCCGGGGCATGTCCCATGAGAGGAGGACTATGTCCGGGCTATTGGCGGCTCTCAGTGAGAACCGTGTGCGAGATGGTCAGGGCTAGGACCTGAACGCGCACTGTCCGCCAACGCTTCTTCAACCACTTCCCAGCTCGCAACGGCGATAACGGCGCCGCCCACAAGCCAGGCATTCCATGCCGCGCTCGACACGTCGGAGAATCCCAATACCCACGGCGATGCGAATAACCACACACCAAAGGCGCCTTGGAGCCATCCGGGGATCTTGTCGGATGTCCTGGCGAGCGCCCACCATGCGGTAGCGATCACCAAAACACCCAGCGTCCACGCGTTCCATGAAGAATTCGTGTCAGAGGTTGTCGCCAAAGACCACGGTGCGACGAAAAGCCACGCACCGCCGAGAAGCAGTATCCAGTCCTGCCAATGTTGTGAAGGTTTTGTATTCATTTCCCTACCTCCTTGTCTTCCTGCACTGTTTGTGCTCACCTAGCATATTCCTTCCAGTCAACTGGAATGTCAAGAGATAAGAAGTGCGCTGCTAGACGTCCGGCGGCTTCACGAACCGGTTCCTCCGGGGGCAGTGCCTGAGACGGTGTCGAGCCACGGGACAAGATCGGCAATGGTGTCAACAATTACGTCGGGGCGGTGCTCGGGAGGCGCGCTCTCAGCGTCCTCCGCGGACGCGGTTCCGGTAAGAACAAGCACCGTCTGCATCCCGGCGTTGCGACCCATCGCAATATCGGTTCCGAGTTGATCACCGACAACCATCCCGTGCTCCGGATCAATGCCGAGGATTCGCGACGCCATCCGCCCCGACCATGGTGACGGTTTCCCCGTCACAATGGGTTCGATTCCCGTGGCATATGCAACCGCCTTCACCATGGGACCTGTCGCGGGAACGAACCCTCCTGCAACCGGCAGCCTCGGGTCGTAATTCGTGGCAAAGAACTCGGCGCCGTTCCATATCGCCCGACACACGGTCTTGAGGCGCTCCTGATCAAAATTCGGGTCCCGTCCCATCACCACGGCCGTGGCGCGATCAACATCGGCAGCGTCAACAAGGTCGAGTCCCTTTGCGTCGAGCGCCTCGAGCAGACCGACGTCGCCCACTGCAAGAATCGGACTGGATGGATGGACTTCTGCCATCACCTCCGCCGCGACAAGCGCGGACGTCACGATCTCTTCGGGTTCGGCATCGATCCCCATGTCACTAAGACGCGCTACCCACGCCCGGATCGGTTTCGAGTTGTCGTTGGTGAAGAACGCGAAGCGGATTTCCCGACGTCGCAGCTCGGCGAGGGTCTCAAGGGCGCCAGGTAGAACCTGACGCCCCCGGGCAACCGTGCCGTCAATGTCGAAGATGATCCCTTCGATTGGGCGAGTCAACGCTCGATCGCCTCACCCTCGGCTGGGCGAGCGCTCATCCGAAGTACTCATCCCAGTGATCCTTCACGTAGGCAGCCATATCGTCGTCGAGGAAGATCCGCGCCGGCTTCTCGTCGTCACCCCACTCGTAGGGTGTCGTACAGTCGATGATGGCACGAGACGTCATGAAACGATCCGAGCGCGGCAGCGATGGATCCAGCGGTGTCGACCGTCCACGATGGAGGATCTGGGTACCTCTGTCCGGCTGATACTTGAAGCTCAGGGCATACATCACCTGATCCATATTCTCCACATCGATATCGTCATCGACAAGGATCACTGTCTTCAATCCGTAGTTCCCGGTCGTCGACGCAAATGCCGCCAGACCAACCTGAGTCGAGTGTCCGTGGTACATCTGATTCACCGCAATGATGACCAGCATCCGCCCCGCCGAAGCAGGCGGACCGTAGACCGCCGTAATCCCGGGAATCTGCATGCGACGCAAGTCATTCCACAGCGACGCAGTCCGGTTGACGCTCATAATCATGTGCGTGTCGGTGGTCGGCCGTCCGACCGTT
>BDTL01000060.1 GCA_002898115.1 bacterium BMS3Bbin02
CCGGCCCATCGGTCGACCAAGCGCGGCACGGTTGTGTGCATACAGCTCGACAATCGTCGGGTCAGCACGCAGATCGGTGTAGGCGTGGCCACGAGGTCTCACCTCAAGTGTGCAGCGGGTCGCAGTGGCGGCAGCTTCGAAACAGGCCATGGCTTGTGCGTACAGTTCATCGAGTCGCGCCTTGGTTGCCGCGCGTACATACCAGGACATCGAAGTGAACGCCGGGATCACGTTTGGCACACCGCCTCCGTAGGTAATGACACCGTGGACCTTGTCGGTGGGGTAGAGACTCTGGCGCAACATTGAAATATTGTTGTACGCCTGGACCGCAGCATCGAGGGCATTGATACCGAGCTGCGGAGCCAGGGCAGCGTGTGATTCCTTGCCTGAGAACTCGATATCAATGTGGGCGACAGCGAGGTAATTCTTATCAACAACGTCGAACGGCGCAGGATGGATCATCATTGCTGCTGCCGCGCCTGCGAATGCTCCGGCTTCGATCAGGTCGATCTTGCCGCCACCCTCTTCTTCTGCCGGTGTGCCGAGAACACGAATCCGGATGCCGAGCTCTTCGACGAGCGGGGCAAGTGCTACTCCTGCTCCCAGGGCCGCGGTTGCGATGATGTTGTGGCCACACGCATGGCCTACTTCGGGGAGTGCGTCGTACTCGGCGCAGATGACCACCTCGGGACCCGACGTCCCCGCTACGGCGTTGAACGATGTCTCCAGGCCCCATGCCGGATAGTCGACTTCGAAGCCGTTGTCCGTGAGGAAGGATGCAAGGCGGGCCGACGTGTTGAACTCCTGGTAGGCGATCTCCGGGTTGTCATACATCCATTGTGAGATGTCGTGGAGCTCGGCTTGCACCGCGGCAAAACTGCGTTCCGCCTGTTCCTTCATTCCCATCGCGGTCTGCTCCCTCGTCCTTGTGTGTGATGAGACGTTCAGAGTAGTGGAGAACGGGCATACGTCAGTGAGAGTCTGCATCAGAGAAGCCCCTCTGTAGACTTGCGGCACGCGAGACGGAAGGCACACTGTGGGGCACTATCACGACGTCAGTAGGGAGCTCAGCGCTGCCGGCAGGGATCTGCGATCGCGGATCCCCGACGTGTACGCGACGTATGCCGAGAGTAGCAATGCGGCCATGGGTACCGAGGGGGTCCTCGATTCCATCACGAAAGAACTCCTGGCCTTTGTCATTGGGGTCGCTTCCCATTGTGACGGCTGTTACATCTCACATGCTCGCAAGCTTGCCCACCTTGGAGCATCCGAGCAGCAGGTTGCCGAGGCCCTCGGTGTCGCCATTTTTATGATGGGCGGCCCGGGTACCGTGTACGGAGCGCGGGCGTTCGAAGCGTTCCTTGAGTTTCGACCTGCACAAAAACAGCAAGTGCAATAGGCTGTCGGCATGATTGATGCTATTTCATATCCCCCAATCCCAATTCTTGAGCTCGGACCGCTTGCACTGTCACTCCACGGACTGTTCGCAGGCATCGGGTTCATTGTCGGTGCCGGGTTGTTACTCAAGCTCGTAGAACGACGTGGATTCGATCAGGACAAGGTGTCAAGCGTTCTCACGTGGGCGCTTGTCGGTGCCATCCTCGGTGCGCGCCTGTTCACCGTTCCTGCCCACATTGGGGACCCCGGATACGGTATTTCCGACGTGATCGGACTCGGGGGAGCATTTTCGATCCTCGGTGGGTACGCCGGCGGCATTCTTGTTGCCTGGTTCCGGATGCGCCAGATCGGGCTTGATTCACCTGCCTTGCTGGACATGGCAGCACCGGGTCTTGCGATCGGTGCAGTCGTCGGTCGCATCGGTGATCTTGCCATTGTCGAACACCTGGGATCGGCGACCACTTTCTTTCTCGGGTATGCCGTGAAGCCCGGGTATGACCTCTCACCGCAGCACAACGCACTTGAATGCACACCTGTTCAGGCTGTCGACGGCATCTGTGGTATCTACCACCCGACGTGGCTGTACGACATGATCGGCGCGGCGATTCTGCTCGGTGTCCTTCTGTGGCTTATACGCACGAAGGCCTCCAAGTTCCGCTATGGCCAGATGTTCGCGATTTGGATGATTTGGTACGGCTTCCAGCGGTTCCTCATTGACTTCACCCGTTTGTCCGCCGCGAAACTCGGCACCGTCGCTGATGGGGTGATGGGGCCGTTCACCGGGAGTCAATGGGGCGGACTTCTTACTGCCTTGATCGGTATTGGACTGTTCATCGCATTCCGGAAGGGTGATCTGGTGAGTGCCGCGGGAGACGCGGAGCGCGGAGCATCGTTGGAATCTTCGACCAACATGGCGGAAGACGTTACCTGACTAGTCGTCGGTAAAGGTACCGATGGTTCGAACCGATCTAGTAGCGTCCGGGTGATTTACTGAAACTTCCGACAGGGGGTCCCATGCATCGTTTCCGGAGACAGCTCCTCGCCGTAGTGGTGGTTATCAGTGTGGTTGTCGTGGCGCCGGCAGTCGCACGCGCCTCGGAAGGTCTCCATATCGATGCTGTCTCGACGTACGAGGTGGTCCCTGATGACGCCAGGGTGTTCGTGACAATCGAGGTTGAGGCCACCAATGCAACGCCAAGCACAACCAAGGGAAATGTCACGACGCGCTACTTCTACGAGGGATTCTACCTGCCGCTTCCGCCTGAGGCTGAGAACGTCGTTGCTCTCGATGAGGGACGCGAGGCGCAGATAACGTTCGAGGATTCAGAGGATGGAAGCTTCCAGGTTGCGCTTGTTCGGTTTCGTTCAAACCTCTTCTACAACCGGTCGCGGTCCGTCACTGTCACGTACGAAATCCCCGGCGGTGAACCGCGATCTGAGGATGTAACGAGGGTGAACGCAGCATTCGTTGCCATTGCGCTCTACGCGTTTGGTGACCCGGAGAATGCCGAGGTGCGACTTCTTGGTCTCGAAGACTTTGAGGTGACCCTCGACGGATCTCATTTGCGCCTGGAGACCGACGATGAGGGGAGAGAGGTTCGCGTTGACAGAAACATCGTGAATCCGCCGGAGTGGTTTGTCTGGGTGAACGCCTTGAACAACGAGGGTCTCGTCGTCACCGACCGTACCTTTGCGAACCAGGCGGTCCGCATTCGTGCGTGGCCGGGAGACGAGGAGTGGTTCGACTCGGTGTCAGAGACGCTCGACATCGGGTTGCCGGCGTTGATGGACGTCATCGGGCTGGGATGGCCGGTGGAGGACACCCTGGTTGTGACACAAGCAATCGCTCCAAACCTTTTCGGTTTTGGTGGTTGGTATTTCGTCGATGAGGACGAGATTGAGATCGGTGAGTCGGTCGACCGGGCCGTAGTCCTCCATGAGGCCTCCCACGCATGGTTTAACGGCAGTCTGTTCACTGAACGGTGGATCGGTGAGGGACTGGCCGAAGAGGTGGCCTCGATCGTCCTGCGCGAGGTCTTCGATGAGAGACAGTTCCCTCAGGCTATCTCCCGACTGGACTCGAACACCGTAAAACTCAACGCATGGGAGATACCCGGGTTCAGAACGGAGCTATCCGATGCCCGGGAGGCGTACGGGTACAACGCATCGTGGTCTGTGATCCACGACATCGCCAAAGAGATAGGCCAGGACGCGGTCTCCGACGTGCTTGAGTATGCCGACTCCGACAGAATCGCCTACGTGGGGCGTTCCGATGCCGAGCCGTGGACCGATCCGGACGATTGGCGACGCCTACTGGATCTGTTCGAAGAGGTTGGTGGATCGGAGAAAGCAACCGATCTGTTCGCGGATTTCGTTGTAAGAACCGACGAGGCTGACGATCTCGAAGACCGAGCGAAAGCCAGAGAGAAATACCAGGCCTTTCAGGAGACGACGGGTCGGCAAGCGCCAGTCCTCATTCGTAGATCCCTGAGCGATTGGGAGTTTGACGATGCGATCGCGCGGATGGACGACGGTCTTGCAGTCTACGAAAGCGAGTTGGCTCTGATAGCTCGGGCCACGGCAGCCGGGCTGAACACGCAGGATGTGTTCTCACTCGACTTCGAGATGACACGCGGGAGTTTTAGCGCCGTGAGCGCCGCGATCGGACAATACGAACGAGCACTCGATGCGCTCCTCGAGTCCGAGACGGCTCTCGCCGCTGAACGGAGTACGGCAGTCCAGGTTGGCTTGTGGCGGGGAGAGGATCCGGGTGACTTCATCGCTGCTGCACGCGCCGCCTACGAACGAGGAGATATCGACTCAGTTCCGATTCATGCCGCTCTGGCTAAACGGGCGCTCGTCGAGGCCGAGGCGGTCGGACGACAACGAATTGTGTACGCCGGGGGGATCGCCGGATTTGTCGCTCTTGTGATTCTCGGATTGGCGATACGAGCAGCATGGAAACGTCGTAGGAGGGGCACATCGGCCTCGCCGCAACCTACGGTCGATGCGGCCAACGACCTCGGCGATCCGGGGGTTGCTGTAGCAGTGGTAGCCGGGTCAGAGTCTGAGCCGGAGGCCTCGATACCCGTGTCAGCACCAGGTCTCGAACCTCCTCAGTACGGCTTTGTCGAGACTCTCGAAGAAACTGTCGTTAACCCCGACGTGTCACATCCACGAGATGATGGAGCCGCCGACGGCGGCGAGGAAGACGCAACTCCCGGATAACGACGAGAGTCATGTTACGCATGGGATGTAACAGTCGCCCGGCAGTACGATGGAGCCTCATGCGCCCTCCCTCTCCTGTGTTTTCGTTCGCCAGAATCGCTGCCGCCGTGGCGGTCGTGGCGATGACGGTGCTCCCCGTCGGCCAGGTGGCGGCCACAACCCTGACTTCGACGCCCGATGTGGTCTCCGACGTTCTCTACGAGGTTGATGGTGAGGCCGGCGTGGTCCGAGTTTCCGCGGTGATCGAGGTGAGGGCGCTCGAATCACCGAGCCATCTCTTCGTGATCACCGTGCCGGCCGAGGTGGAGAGTCTTGCGGCGACCCAGGGTGGGCTGCCCCTACAAGTGCGATTGGTCACCCAGGGCGGGGGTACGTACAAGTCGGCGGAGATTTCGTTGGATACTCCGTTGCAGGCGGGAACGTCGACGACGGTTCTGGCCAACTACGAGATCGCTTCCGGCAAGCGAAACTCCCGGTCACCGATCAGGATAAACCCGGCCTTCGTTAGGTTCGGGGTTCGGGCGCACGGCAACGCACCGGGTGGATCTGTGACTGTGCGCGCAGACGGTTTCACCGTTGTATCGGACATGGTCGACTTCTTACCTGTCGAAGACGGGGGGGAGACCATCTACCGCGTCGATGACATTCGACGTCCCCAGGCGTTTGGCGTCGCGTTCAGCGCTGAGAACGTCGCGGCTTTGTTGGTTACTTCGGTTCCGGTAGCCGGCCGAGAAGTCGTCGTCCGGTCGTGGCCGGGTGATGACGAATGGCTGTCACTGGTGGTCGGTACGATCGAAAAGGCCGGGGAGGCGTTGTTCGACTCGATCGGACTGCCGTGGCCGGAGGGTGCTCCGATCACGATTACCGAGACCGTTGCACCGAATGAGGCAGGTTTCGGAGGTTGGTTTAACCAGATCACGCACGAGATTCAGGTCGGAGAGAACGTTGACGAGCAGTTGATCCTTCATGAGCTCAGCCACGCCTGGTTCAACGAGACGCTGTTTGCTGAACGGTGGATCGGTGAGGGGCTTGCTGACGAGTTTGCTGCCCGACTGGTTCGCGAACGGTTCGACAGTCGGCCGTTCCCGATGGTGATCATTCGCGGCACCGAGGTCGGAAAGCAGCTCAATGAATGGGAGCACATCGGTGTCGGCGATCCTGACCCACGGGAGGATCGTTTCGGATACAACGCATCGTGGTCCATTCTCTTCACGATTACCGACGAAATCGGCACCGATGGGTTGAGCCGCGTCCTCGACGTTACCTCAAGAGGCGAGATTGCCTACCGTGGTTCAGGTGAAGTCGAGCAAACCGCGGTTCCCGACGACTGGAGGCGGTTCCTCGATCTACTGACGGAGGTCGGTGGCTCCCGACAAGCGACCGGGTTGTTCTACGAATATGTCGCGACCGGCGACGAACGAGCGGTCATGGACTCAAGAGCCTCGTCTCGTCGGACCTATGCAGCAGTTGTGGACTCTCTTGGGGGATGGGAGATGCCGTACCCGCTTCGTGCCGCGATGGAGGTGTGGGATTTCACCGCTGCTGATGCAATGCTGGTGGACCTCGAGCAGATTGCGGCCGCGGTAGGTCGCTTCAGTGTGCGGTTCCCACAGGCCGATACGGCGAGTATCTTCGCCGTGCGGGTCGCGAACCTGGTCGACAACGGCGCCCCCATTATCGATGACGTTTCAGCACTCCTGGACAGGGCTGATGCCCTCGATGCGACCTCGCTCGTGAGGCTCGGTCCGGTGGCGAGCCTGTTTCACAGCGGTGCCGGGTATGAGCAGGATCGAGGAGATGCCGAGGCCGCCCTTGAGCTTGGCGACGCAAACCGTGCAGACATCCTGATCGCCCGGATTAACGACGATTTCGATAGGGCGGAAGAGGCGTCGCGTCGCACGTTGTGGGGATCCGGTGGGTTCGTGTTTCTCGCACTTGGAGGCGCCTTTGCCAGGTCGCGTCTGCGGCGCAGGGGCGAGCGTGCTGCAAAGGCTCACAACGCCCGCGTCGCCGCCGGCGACCCGAGCCCCTGGGCGTACGAAGGGGACGACCCGATGGCCGTCCCCTTCAGCGTGGACTCGACTGACTCAGAGAGTTCCTAGGACCCGTCTGATTCGTGCATATCGGATCCGTGCATCGTGTCCTTCAGTATCTCTCCCGCAGCGCCAAGTGCGCCGAGCATGCCGCCCATCTCCATCGGTAGGAAGATCTTGCTCGCCTTCCCGTTGGCGACGCCTTGTAGTGCCTCGAGATACTTGATCTTGATGAGGTCCTCGGTCGGGTCACCTTCATGGATAGCGGCGTACACCTGGGTGATGGCGAGTGCCTCGCCCTCGGCCACGACGCGTTTCTGGTAGGCCTCGGCGTCGGCAACGGCCTCGATGGCCCCGGCCTGACCCTGAGCTTCAAGAATCCGTGCAGCCTTGAATCCCTCAGCTTTCAGGATCTGTGATGACTTTTCGCCCTCGGCTTCGGTGACGATGGCACGCCGGTCGCGCTCAGCCTTCATTTGGCGGTGCATCGCCTGGGTGACATCAGCCGGTGGATCGATCCGCTGGATCTCAACGCGAACGACCTTGGTTCCCCAGACATCGGTCGCTTCGTCAAGAATGTCACGAAGCTGGGTATTGATAACGTCGCGAGACGTGAGGGCTTCGTCGAGGGAGAGGTCTCCGATGACGTTACGCAGGTTGGTTTGCGCCAACTTTGTCGCAGCAAGCACAAAGTTCTGCACGTTGTAGATCAGAGACTTCGGATCGACCGCCTGGTAGTACACCACAGCATCAACGGTGACAACGACATTGTCCCTCGTGATGACCTCTTGGGGTGGCACATCGACGACGATCTCACGCATATCGACACGTTTGATCTTCTCGATGAACGGCATGACGAACTGGAGCCCCGGTACCGTCGTGCGCTTGTATTCACCAAAAAGTTCGATAAGGCCTTGTTCATACTGCGCGACGATCTTGAACGCCATGCCTGCAAAGACGGCGACCAGAACGATCAGTGGTACGAGAAATCCTAGAAATGCCATTATTTCCTCCTCTTAAGTGGACGTTCCGTATTGTTGTTCTTCGATGTGTTCATTACCTGCCTTCAACCACGAGACTTGTTCCCCGGATCGCCACCACGGTAACCGCGGCGCCGACCTCAAACGTCTCGTCGCTGTCTGTGACAGCCCTCCAGTCCTCCGACCCGACGCGAACCCGACCTGCACTGTGGCGACTGATTGCTCGCTCGACAACGCCCTCGTCCCCGATGTAACGGTCAGCGCCGACCGGGATGAGCGGTGGTCGGGTCTGGAGTGCGTACTGGCGTGTCCACACCAGTCCAATCACGGAAACAACCAGAAACACCAGGATCTGTATGGGCTCGTTGACTCCAGACGCTGCCAGCGCTGCTGCAACGCCCGCCCCGACGGCGAAGCTGATCAGGAAGAACCCTGCTGTGAAGATCTCTCCGATGGCCAGCGCTACGGCCGTGATCGCCCAGAAGGCGATCTGGATACCGATATCGTCCATGTCCTGCTTCCTTTCGATTGCCAGCGCCCCCGCGGTGACGAGTGTTATGGCTCCAACAGCAACCCACCATGGCAGTTTTGCTGCTCGTTGTGTGGTTGTTGATTGTGACACTGTTCGGGGGTCCCGGTACGCACTCGCCCAACTTTCAGCGAATGTTCTCACATCCGGGCCCACGACCGCATTCGGGGTCTTGCTCTCGGCCGCAGCATCATGAAGATGTGCGGTGAGCTCGACCTGCATGTCCTTCGTTGCTTTTCGCGGCACCCCCGTTGAAATCCAGTAGGTGACACACTCTGCAACAATTGCTTCGATATCAGCCTGCTGTTTCATCTCCGCCTCCATTCAGAACCTTCTTTACGCCCCTGATGAGATCATCCCACTCCAGTGTCCACTCCTTCAGACGCTCTCGCCCGATGTGCTCGATGCGATAGTACTTACGCGGCGGTCCACCGGTAGATTCGACAAAATATCCATCGATCAGGCCTTGTCGTTGTAGCCTGCTCAGGAGCGGGTAGATGCTGCCCTCACTCACGAGGTGCATCCCACGATCCTGGAGCTTGGTCACCATCTCGTAACCGTATGACGGTTCCTCGTCGATGATGGCGAGGAGACACATGTCAAGTACGCCCTTGAGAAGCTGTGAACTATGTTCAACTGGCATTACCGGATACCTTGCAATACGTCTTACCTTGTGATCCAAGCTACCATACAATGCAGAGTAGTTCAAGGGGTAATCTCTGGTTTCGATTGAGATCGGCTGTATGGAACCCAAACGCTCGTTTGCGGGTCCAATGTGAGAACAAGGAGAAGAATCATGGGCGAGCGATCTCTGGCGCAACGTATCGGTACTGCGGCGATCATCGCAGTACTTCTGGGTGGTGTCGTGCTGGTGGGCGCCGGGCTACTGTCATGGGACCCTTTCGGTTCGGTCGAGGGCGAGCCCTATCAGGAGGTGGGTCCGACGGTTGTCGACCAGGTTCGGCGTCTCGACAAGCTCACGTCGGTCGAGGTCATTGAATACACCACGATCCGTAAGGGCAAGGATTTCGGGTGGCTGAATTTCGCTCGTGAAGATTCGATAGCGTTGTTTGCTGTAGCCAGGATCGGTGCGGGCATCGATCTGGGGAGGATCTATTCGACCTCGTTCGAGGTCGACCTTGTCACCGGCGCAGTGACGATTGAGTTGCCGCCCGCTGAGATTATCTACACGTCGCTGGACAATGAAGAGACCAAGGTGTTTGACCGGGACACGGGATTTCTCACGAGCGGTGATCCCCAGCTTGAGTCGCAGGCCCGTCGCGAGGTGGAAAAGATCCTGCGTCAGTCCGCCCTCGATAGCGGGATTCTTGAGCAGGCGACCGAGAATGCGAAACTCACACTCGAGGCGCTGTTGCTCGGCCTGGGATACACGTCCGTCGACTTCATAGACGCTCCGACCCCCTAGATCTCCCCGTTCTGGCGTCCATTTGGGCGATATACCGCCCAAATGGACGCCAGAACGAGAGGGGGGAGCGCTATTCGACGAGTTCCCAGTTGGCGACCAGTTCGATCTGGTTGTCTTCGGATACCGTGACCAACACGGAATCTCCGTCCACCCAGGTCCCGTCGAGAATCTCTGTTGCCAGGCGATCGGTGATTTCGCGCTGCATCAGCCGCTTCAGCGGACGTGCGCCGTACGCAGGGTCGAAGCCGTGCTCAACGAGCCACGTAACGGCCTCATCACTCAGTTCGATCGTCATCCGGCGTCCGGCGACACGCTCTTGGATGAGACGGAACTGGATCCGCACAATCGCGCCGAGGTCGTCCTTCGTCAACTTGTCGAAGACGACAACGTCGTCAATCCGGTTTAGGAACTCCGGCCGGAAATGGCTCGTGACGATGTTCATCACGCGCGATCGAATCGTGTCCGGGTCGTCCTCGGCAGTAATGAACTCGGACCCCAGGTTCGAGGTCATGATGAGGACGGTGTTGGTGAAGTCGACCGTTCGACCCTGGCCATCGGTGAGCCGACCATCGTCGAGCACCTGGAGTAGTGCGTTGAACACGTCGGGGTGGGCCTTTTCGACTTCATCGAGAAGGACCACAGAATACGGACGACGCCGCACCGCCTCGGTGAGCTGGCCACCCTCGTCGTAGCCGACGTATCCGGGTGGGGCGCCCAGAAGCCGACTCACGGAATGTTTTTCCATGTATTCGGACATGTCGATGCGCACCATGGCTTGCTCGTCGTCGAACAGGTAGGCGGCGAGGGTTCGCGCCAGCTCGGTCTTGCCGACACCCGTCGGGCCAAGGAACAGAAACGAACCGATCGGGCGGTTGGGATCTGCGAGACCGGCGCGAGATCGCCGCACCGCCGCGGCAACCACGGACACCGCACGATCCTGGCCGATCACTCGTTCGTGTAGATGGACTTCCAGGTTGAGAAGTTTCGCCGACTCGCCTTCGATGAGCTTTGAGACCGGGATTCCCGTCCATTTGCCGACGACTTCCGCGATGTCTTCCTCGTCGACCTCTTCCTTCAGCATCGTGAGGTCGGACTGGAGTTCTGCAAGGTTCGCCTGGAGCTCTCCGAGCGCCGCTTCGGCGGCGGGGAGTGATCCGTAGCGAATCTCGGCTGCGCGTTGGAGGTCACCTGAGCGCTCCGCCCGCTCGGCCTCGGTTCTCAGGCTTTCGATGGATTGCTTCGCTTCACGAATCCGCTCAATAGCGGCCCGTTCCTTGTCCCAGTGTGCGGTGAGTGTGTCGAGGCTGCCTTCGACTGTGGCCAGCGCAGAACGCAGCGTCTCAAGGCGCGCAAGCGAGCTCTCATCAGTTTCCTTTTCCAGCGCCGCGATCTCAATCTCGATCTGGCGGCGGTTTCGCTCGAGTTCGTCGATCTCCTCGGGCATCGAGTCGATTTCGATACGGAGCCGGCTTGCGGCTTCGTCGATGAGGTCGATCGCCTTGTCGGGAAGCTGTCGGGCTGTGATGTAGCGATCCGATAGCGTGGCGGCAGCGACCAAAGCGGCGTCGGTGATCCGCACACCGTGGTGCACCTCGTATCGTTCCTTGAGCCCGCGCAGGATCCCCACCGTGTCAGCAACGGTGGGAGCGTCGACCAGAACCGGCTGGAACCGGCGCTCGAGAGCGGCATCCTTCTCGATGTGTTTGCGGAACTCGTCGAGGGTTGTCGCGCCGATCATCCGGAGTTCGCCGCGTGCCAGCAGCGGTTTCAACATGTTCGAGGCGTCCATGGAGCCCTCGGCAGCACCTGCGCCGACGAGCGTATGCAACTCGTCGAGAAAGGTGATGATCTCGCCGTCCGAGCTAGTAATCTCCTTCAGCACTGCCTGGAGCCGTTCTTCGAATTCGCCGCGATATTTGGCGCCTGCAACGAGGAGGCCGAGGTCGAGAGCAAAGATCCTCTTGTCCTTCAAACCGGCAGGGACGTCGCCGTCAGCGATACGCTGTGCGAGACCCTCGGCGATAGCGGTCTTACCGACGCCGGGTTCCCCGATGAGGACCGGGTTGTTCTTGGTGCGGCGCGACAACACCTGGATGACGCGACGAATTTCCTCATCGCGTCCTATGACGGGGTCGAGCTTTCCCTGTCGGGCGGTCGCGACGAGATCGCGACCGTACTTCTCGAGCGGATTCAAGGTAGCTTCAGGATCTGTGGAGGTCACACGTTGCGATCCCCGGACCGCGATCAGGGCGGTGAGCAACGAGGCGTGGTCGGCTCCTACTCGGCTCAAGATGCTCCCCAGAGAACTCTTTGTGAGAGCAAGCAGGAGATGTTCGACTGCGACGTAGTCGTCTTTGAGCGTGACCCGTTCGGAATCAGCGGCCTCAAGTACTGTGGCCAGTTCTGCGTCGGCCATGATTGTGCTTTTGTCGCCGTACACCGACGGCAGCTTCCCGAGAGCTTCCTCAACCGATCCCTGCAATGATCCGAGGTCGACCTTGGCCGCCTGCAGCGTCGGCAGCACGGTGGTGTCGGACTGAGTGAGGAGCGCGCCGAGAAGATGCATCGGTGTTATTGATGCATGGTTGTGTTGCTCGGCAAGTGTCTGAGCGCCGAGAACTGCCTGATGTGCGGTTGTCGTAAACCGTTGTGGGTCCATGATGCACTCCCGTTCGATGGTCTGTCGACCAGTATAGCCCAAAGTGTAGGGATCTATGCCAGAAAATCTGAGTCCTATGTTATCAAGTTACTGCACCACCGGAGTTGGCTGAAACCTTCTGGGTGCGTTCCGTGTCGAAACAGTACCGTAGTAACAAGAACCGCCAAGAGGCGGGCGCCGTGCACATGCACGGCGGGTGGCAGATCTACTGAGGAGTGTGGGTGTGAAGGACTTTATCGACGGGTTCAAGAAGTTTGCGATGCAGGGCAACGTTATTGAGATCGCAATAGGGCTGGTGATGGCGCTTGCCTTTAAGCCGATTATTGATTCCCTCATTGACGGGATCTTGATGCCGATTGTCGGCGCTGTCTTCGGCGAACCGAACTTCAATCGGATGACGATCGAACTCGGTGACAACGGTGCGGAGATCTTCTACGGGTCGGTGATAACCGAACTCGTGATCTTTGCAGCGACTGCGTTTGCGTTGTACCTCTTTGTAGTCAAGCCGTATGACGCGTACAAGGCGCGTCAGGCGAGCGGCGAAGAGGAAGCGCCGACACCGGATGTGCAGACGGTCCTGTTGACAGAGATCCGCGACGCGCTCCAGAGGTAGCATTTACCGTTATCCGTTACCGACTTGGAGTGCCCGCCATGGGCACTCCAAGTCGTTTTCCGGTCTCCCTGGAATACGTGTCACGTCTTGATCGTTACGTTCCATGACTACAAACAAGGAACATTGACATGGTGCAAGCAACGTGGAATGGGGCTGTCATCGCCGAGAGCGACAGGACGATCGTCGTGGAGGGCAATCACTACTTCCCGGCCGGGTCGGTTAACCGCGAACTTGTCTCAGACTCGCGCAAACATACCCGCTGCCCATGGAAGGGTAAGGCGTCGTACCTCAACGTTGAGGTGGATGGGCTCACCAACCCGGATGCGGCCTGGTATTACCCGAGTCCGAAGAAGGCCGCCGCCGATATCACCGACCACGTCGCGTTTTGGCGCGGCGTCGAGGTGCGTAATTCCTAGAGCACGACAGGTGCTGTTGTAGTCGCTATGCCCCGAGTCCGGACCGGGTGTCGAGTTCGACATCAAGCGATAGGGTGAGGCACCTCACTGCACCGCCTGCCTTGATGAACTCCGAGACATCAACGACAACGACGGAGAAACCCCACTCTGAGAGGCGGTCGCGTACCCGGTTGGAACATGCCGGCATGACAACCGTCGATCCCACAACCACCGAGTTCATCATGAAGGCCAGCTCTTCACGGGGCGTGAGGACGAGAGGTTGAGCGATGAGCTCAAGCAGGAGGGGGAGATCGTCGGGGGCAACACCGGTCGGTGCGACGATTGCATGGTCATCGTCGAGGGGGCATAGGACGAGGTCGATGTGGTAGAAACGCGGATCAGTAAGTCGGATCGGATGAATCGTCCACCCCGTCTTCGCCGCAGTGTCCTCCCATGATCGACGGTCGCTGCGTTGACCGTATCCAGCAATGAGCTCACGACGCCAGGGCAGGCAGTCGCCCGCACCTTCATGGGTGCCCGGCGTTGTTACCGGGGTGATACCGAATGCGTGCTGCTCCATCCAACGGATCGCGTGGTCCGACTCAGGCTGACGTTGTTCGTGTGCAAGGCGAGCCGGGACGAACTGGCCGTTTGCGACAACGCCGTGATTCGCGGTGAACACCATATCCGGGAGCTCTGGTTGTGCGGGCAGCACTTTCACAGTTGCACCCGCGGATTCCAGCGCCGTCTTGAGTGTCGTCCACTGTCGGGTGGCGAGATCGCGATCAACGGGTACGTCGGCGTCCATCCAGGGATTGATTGCGTAGGTGACATCGAAATAGTCCGGTGGGCACATGAGATACCGTTTGCCCCAATGCATCGGCGCCTCCGTTCGATCGATGGTTAACTTCGGTGATCTAGTCAGTACATGATACTGACTATTGGAGGGATGTGTTACCCGAGTACCATGGCCGAATGGTTGATGAGCATCCCGCCAGTGATCTGAGTGCAGTTACCCGGGCGGTCGCCGTGAACGTGCGCGAACAGCGCAAACGACTGGCCTGGACGCTCGATACGCTCGCCTCAAGGGCAGGGCTTTCCAAAGGTATTGTCGTGCAGGTGGAACAAGGCCGGGCGAACCCCTCGCTGGCGACCTTGTCGAAACTGGGCGAAGCACTCGGACTGTCCATGTCGGACTTGATTGCCGTCGGCGAGGCGCCAGCCGTCCGGGTCGTCGAATCCACTAGCGCGCCGGTACTCTGGCGGGGGAGACCAGGCAGTAAGGCACGGCTGCTCATTGGTTCACATACCCCGGATCTACTTGAGATGTGGGATTGGTCGCTCGCTCCCGGCGAACACTATGTGGGCCGGGCGCACGGACCGCAATCGCGTGAACTCATCACAGTCGCAGTCGGTGAACTCGTACTCACAGTATCCGGACAGGACCATGTGATCCGAGCTGGAGACTCGGTGTCGTACGAGGCCGATCGTCCACACTCGTTTGCGAACGTGTCATCGGAACCAGTGTCGTTCGTCCTTGTTGTTGTCGACCCGGGCGGAGCTGGCGCGCACTGATCTCGTTGTGCGTAGAATCTCTAGATGCTTCCACTACGAATCGTTGAAACTGAACGCGAGGACTTTGATGAGCCGGTTGTTGAGATCTGGCGCGACTCTGAGTTTGTTGGCATGGTCTTCTGGGATGGCGCTGCTTCGATAGCTCAGGTGTACCCCGATGCAGATGGCGACGCTCTCGATCTTGATCTTGGGTATCTACTCCAGGTGCTCGAACTCGCCGAGCGAATCGTCACACCTGAGGACCTGTACGAAGACGACGACCAGGTTGGCCCGCTGGGAGAACCCCAGAGTGCGACGTGGGAGGGCGAGGATCCCGCCACGCTGGCCCTTGTCGAGGAGTTTGATCCCCAGGTGACTCACCGCGCCGAGGAGGGGGAAGGATTCTTCTCCAAGGAGGTCGCGGCGGCGTTCATTGATCGGTGCGCCGAGCTGGGACTTGCCGTGGTCGAAATGGAGGGGCTAGATTTCGTGCGAGGTGAGATTCGTCAACGTCTCGGGCTTCAGATGACGACGCGAGTGGAGAAAGCACTGCCGTGGGAGATCTTCAGCGGCGCCGCGAACACTCGCGCAGGTGAAATGCTCCAAGGCTGGAGCGGTGACAACCTGGTGGTTTCGTTCGTAGTCCAGGAAGCCGGCGGCGATACCTTCGTCGCCTAGGCTCTCCGTTCCGAACGCTACAACGGTGAGGGGTTACTCGGTGTGACCGAGATAGGCGGCTCGCATTTGTGGGTTCGCCAGGAGATTCTCAGCCGTGTCAGCAAGGACGATTTCCCCCGTCTGGAGCACGTAGCCACGGTCCGCGATCGACAGGGCCATATTGGCGTTCTGTTCGACCATGAACACTGTCGTGCCTGCCTTGTTGATCCGCTCAATGATGTCGAAGTTCTGTGCGACGAGCACCGGGGCGAGACCCATGGACGGCTCGTCCATCAGGAGCACCTTCGGCCGGCTCATCATGGCTCGTCCGACGGCAACCATCTGTTGTTCGCCACCGGACAAGGTCCCGGCCTTTTGTGCGAGACGCTCCTTGACCCGCGGGAACAGTTCGAAGATGCGTTCGAGGTCCTCAGTGAGGTCATCGCTACGCAGGTACGCCCCGATCTCGAGATTCTCCAGCACGGTCATCCGCGCAAAGAGACGGCGATTTTCCGGCACCATGGAGACACCGCGCTCCACGATGTGGGTTGTCGACATCCCTGAGATCACTTCACCGTCGAGGAGCACTTCGCCCGACGTCGGTGTCACCATGCCGAGGATTGTTTTGAGCGTCGTGGTCTTGCCTGAGGCGTTGCCACCAAGGAGACACACCATCTCGCCCTCGGCGATCGTAATGTTGACACCATTGAGGATCTGAACCGGACCGTAGTGCGTGTTGACGTTGCGGAACTCAAGCACCGGAGTTGTCGAAACAGTATCCGTCATGTGCGCGCCCCATTGTTGACCGGTCGTCCGAGGTACGCCTCAATAACGTTCTCATCGCTAGCAACAGTGTCGTAGTCACCTTCGGCAATCTTGATACCGTGGTCGAGAACGACGACCCGATCCGAGACCTGGCCGACCACTCTCATGTCATGTTCGATCATGACAACCGTGTATCCGCGTTCGTCACGAAGGCTCCCTATCAATCCTGTGAGTTCGATCGTTTCCTTCGGGTTCATGCCAGCGGTAGGTTCGTCAAGCAGGAGAAGCCGCGGCTCAGTCGCCATTGCCCGCGCGATCTCGAGTCGCCGACGGTTGGCGTACGAGAGCGCAAAAGCCGGCTGGTCCTCGCGATATCCTCGCAGCCGTGATCCAAAAAATGACAACACGTCGCGGGCGTGGTCTTCGATCTCCTGCTCCTCCTGCAGGAACGCCTTTGTTCTGAACAACGCGCCAAACACGCCCTGGCTGGTGCGGCTGTGGCGGCCGACCATGACGTTCTCAAGGACGGTGAGGTTGGGGAACAGTCGCACGTTCTGGAAGGTACGTGCCACGCCCCGGTGTGTGATTGTTGACGGTGTGAGTCCGACGATACTCTCACCCTCGAACCGGATCTCACCTGCATCGGGTTCGAACATGCCGGTGATGACGTTGAAGAATGACGTCTTCCCCGCGCCGTTCGGGCCGATGACGGAAACGATCTCACCCTTGTTGACATGAAGGTCGATGCCTGCCAGCGCCTGGATGCCGCCGAAGGCCTTTGTCAGGCCCCTGATCTCTAGTACTGGCATCACGCCGTCACCTCCTCGTCCTCTTCGAAGTCGCCGGCTTTGTCGAGCCACGCGTCCTGGGTCAGCTCTGAATGGTGGAGCTCTCTCGATCTGAGCACGCTCGGCAGCAATCCCTCAGGCCGCTTCAGCATCATGTAGATGAGGATGACGCCGTAGATCAACAACTTGAACCGCCCGAACTCGCGAAGCAGACCAGGGAGTGTGGGTCCGCCGAGCACCCCGATCAAGACGATCGCACCGACGGCGATACCCCGAAGACTTCCCAGGCCACCAACAATGATCACTACAAGGATTACGAGAGACACGAGTAGTTTGAAACTCGAAGGGAACACTGACCCGACCTTGGCGGCGAAGAGCGCGCCAGCGAGAGCGGCGATAACCGCACCAATCGCAAACGCGAGCAGTTTGGCGGTCACCGTGTTGATGCCCATGGCCTCGGCGACTTGCTCGTCCTCGCGTAACGCGGCCCACGACCGGCCGACTCGCGAATACTGCAAACGGTGCGAGAGTACGAAAACGCCGGCCACCAGAATCGCTACGAGGTAGAACACCATCTTGGAGTTTGCGCCGGCGAATTCGACCGGCCCTATGCTCACCGACGGTACGTTGGTGATTCCTTGCGCACCCCCGACAACCGGCTTCCACCAGTCGGAGAGGAAGAGTTTCTGGATGATCTCCCCGAAACCGAGCGTCACGATTGCCAGGTAGTCGCCGCGCATTCGGATGACGGGCGTTCCGATGAGGATGCCGACAAAGGCGGCAACGATAATCACGATTGGTAGGGCCACCCAAAAGTCGAGTTGTGGGATCCACTGCGCCGGTCGGAACGGTGAGGTGAGCATCGCGATGCCGTAGGCCCCGACAGCGAAGAACGCCACATATCCAAGGTCAAGCATTCCGGCCTGCCCGACGACGATGTTGAGGCCGAGGCCGAGGACCAGGAACAGGCCCACAGTGACGGCTGTTTCGCTCAGCGATTTCCCGAGAATTTGTGGAATCACTAGATACACCGCAAACCCGGCCGCACCCCAGATCCAGGAGTTCCTTCTCTGCATCTCGGGCGTCTGGCTTGTGTGATGTAGTTTGACCCGTTCATACACCACTCTGGGGCCGTGGCCTTTTCCGTATACCTTGATCGCTACGACCAGTGCGGTGACGGCGGCCGCGGAGACAATCGTTAATCCACCGGTCGGTGAGTACAGAATGGAGGCGACCCCGCGAATCCGAAACCCCTTAAACAGCTCCTTTGCGTCGGCCTCAAAGATGGCGATCACGATCGTTGTTCCGAGTGCGACTCCGATGACAGATCGCACCGTTGGGGTCATGACGTGAAGTGCAGCTCCGAAGACGCCGAGCGCTGTGCAGAACACAATCATCAACAGCGATCCGAAGCCAATGCCCTGACCGAATGTCAACGCCGACCGCATGCCCGGCCCGGTATGGATGAAGACACCGGTCAGGTCGACCGACGCAGCGAGCCACGCGAACGCCGACACGACAATGCCGGCGATAGCCCCGACCGTTCCGCCGACAAGTAGATCGCGGGGACCCTTGATGGGAGGGTCGATACCTTCGATCGTTTCTTCTGCACTTGCCCGGTATCCGAAGAGGATGGGAATCCACCCGATAGCGAGGTAACCGAGGCTCAGAAGTGAGGTGATCAAGATTCGGTTGTTGAACTCCCCGAGCATGCCGATGGCGGCGATGAAGGAGATTGCCAACGCAGCGAGCGCACCCTGGATGACCACATCCTTGGTCTCGAAGTCGGTGATGGATCGTGTCGTGCTCATGGTCGATCCTCATGGGAAAGACGTTCGCCGAATAGACCCCGCGGTCTAAAGACGAGGACGAGCACTAGCGCGCTGAACGAGATGACGTCTTTCAGCGTGCCTGCTCCGGGGATGCCCAATCCGCCAAGGACGACGATGGTCCCAACGTTTTCGAACAAACCGAGCACGATGCCACCGACCATTGCTCCTGCGAGGTTGCCGATTCCACCAAGGACGGCGGCAGTGAATGCTTTGATACCGGGGAGGAACCCCGTGATGAAGGAGATGCTGCGAAACAGCAGTGCCCACAGAATGCCGGCGACCCCGGCCATTGCGCCACCGACCGCAAAGGTTGAGACGATCGTCCGGTCGACGTTGATTCCCATCAGCGCGGCGATTTCCTTGTCTTCGGCCACGGCTCGCATAGCCCGGCCTGCCCGGGTCTTCTGCACATAGAAGTACAGCCCGATCATCGAAATGAGCGCGACGACCATGACAAGTATCTTGGTGCCCTCGATCGGGAGAAACCCAAGGACGTTCACTTTGTTCCGAAGATAGTCGGGTGGGGTGGGGTAGGTTTTTACGCCCTCACCAAAAAGGCCCGCGAAGGTGTACTGGAGGAAGAATGAGATACCGATCGACGTGATCAGCGGAATTATTCGAGGGGCGTCGCGCAGCGGTCGGTACGCCACTCGTTCAACGATCACCGCGATCAGCGTTGATGTGAGTACAGCGACGATCAAGATGATGAAGAGAGACAGCGCAAAGTTGCTTTCCCACACACCGTTGTCGAACAAGGCCTGGGCAACGAAGAACGACACCATCGCCCCGCCCATGAAGACTTCGCCGTGGGCGAAGTTGATGAACCCGAGCACGCCATAGACCATCGAATAGCCGAGAGCGAGCATGCCGTACATGGCCCCCTGAGCGACACCCGACACGATGAGGTTCTCCCAGGCGTCAATGCTCGTGCCCTCGCCGTTGAGGGTCATCACGACCGATCTGAAGATCCCGAAACCGACAACCAGGATCGCGGCGATCCGGATAAACCACAAGAATCCATCGACCCAGCCGTCGCGGAACTTCCCGGCGCGGCTCTTAGAAACTGTTTTGGAGACCACTGACGTCTCGTCCTCTCGGCGAATCAAGAGTGGCGCCGCCATCCGGCGGCGCCACTCCGATTACTTACGTCTGAAAGTTCGCTCAGGGAGCGAAGTCGAAGACCACGTTGTTCTTTGCCTTGTCCAGATCATCCGGTGACTCGTTCAGAATGATTGCGATGCGCTGTGCACCGCAGTCCCCGAATTCGTCACAGTTGATCGTCCCGATGATGCCCGCAAAGCCGGACGTCTTATCGAGCTCGTCACGCAGTGCCTGACGATCGATGAACAGCGAATCGCCCTGTACAACAGCAACCTTCTCGATCGCTGTCAGCAACATGACCGTTGCATCATACGAGTGAGCCCAGAACGGGGCGGACGGAGCTTCACCGTAAGCCGCCTGGTACGCCGCGAGGAACGCCTCAGCGTCGACTCCGGTCGATGACTTGTTGGATCCGAAACGAAGGTCCGGGCCTGAGTGGTACACACCCTTGGCCGCGGGGATCTCCATGAAGTTGTCTACAAGGAGACCGTCTGCAGCGATCAGCGTCACGTTTTCAAGGCCAGGGATGCCCCCGATCTGTTCCGCAATGAAGTTGCCCTCCGGCGGGAAGATTGGGAAGAACAGCATCTCCGGCGAACCGGCTGCGACCTCGGTGAGCACGGCGCTCATGTCGGTGTCGCCCTTGTTGACCGCTGTGTAGACGACGATCTCTCCGCCGAGCTTTTGGAAGGCATCCGAGAACGCCGTCGCCAAACCGTCGGTGTATGGATCACCATCATGGATGGCCGCGGCCTTACGGATACCAAGTTCGTTGTACGCAAACTCCGCTACCGCCTGACCTTGGAACAGGTCGTTGTGCGCGGTCCGGTAGTAGCCGGGGTTGTAGTCCTTGCCAGGGTTACCTTTCAGGTCCGACGTCAGGCTTGGTGACGTGTTGGACGGGGAAATCATGACCAT
>BDTL01000061.1 GCA_002898115.1 bacterium BMS3Bbin02
CCAATTGAGGGTTACGACTACATCGAGTTCTATGTCGGCAACGCGGTGCAGGCCGCCCACTTCTACGCATCGGCGTTCGGTTTTGATCTGTTCGCGTACAAGGGCCCCGAGACGGGCGTGCGCGACTCCATGTCTTTTGCCATGCAGCAGGATCGGCTCCGGTTCGTGTTCACCGGATCTCTCGTTTCTGACAACACAATCAGCCGTCACCACCTTGCTCACGGCGACGGAGTTCGCGATGTTGCCTTTCGGGTGCCTGACGCAGCCTCGGCGTTTCGGATGGCGGTCGATCGTGGTGCTACCGCCCATCGAGAACCCGAGACAATCATCGACAACCACGGGGAGATCACGCTCGCCGCGATAGAGATCTACGGCGATACGATCCATACGTTTGTTGAGCGCGCCGGTTACGGGGGTGGCAACGCCTACGGTGACTGTTTTCTCCCGGGGTACGAACCCCGAACCTGGGGTTCGCCGAAGGCATCGACCGGTCTCAAATATGTTGACCACGTGGTGTGCAACGTCGAGCTGGGGGAGATGGACGCGTGGGCGCGGTTCTACGCCGAAGTCATGGGGTTCACCCAGCTCGCCCACTTCAACGATGATCAGATCAGTACCGACTTCACAGCGCTGATGTCGAAAGTGTTGTGGGACGGCGAGGGTCGGATCAAACTGCCGATCAACGAGCCCGCCGAGGGAAAGAAGAAATCCCAAATCGAGGAGTACCTTGACTTCTACAACGGCCCGGGGGTCCAACATCTTGCCCTTGCCACGAACGACATTCTGGCGACCGTGTCCGCACTTCGTGCGGCTGGCATTGAGTTCCTGACGGTACCGGCGACCTATTACGAAGATCTCAAGACTCGGCTGGACTGGACTCGCATAGGCCGCGATATCGGTGCGCTCGCCGACCTCGGGATCCTCGTTGATCAGGACGACGAGGGCTACCTGCTGCAGATCTTTACGAAACCGGTCCAGGATCGACCGACGCTGTTCTACGAGATCATTGAGCGTCACGGCTCTCGCGGGTTCGGGGTCGGTAACTTCAAGGCGCTGTTCGAATCGATCGAACGTGAACAGGGACGCCGGGGGAACCTGTAACCGCGCAGGCGGTCGATGGTTGTAGTTCGTGCGACCCATTGACTACGGACAGTGTTTGCCGATACACTGTGTGTGGGCATTGGTGTGTGAGGTAGTGGAAGCCTTCTGTGCAGACAGCGAAGGGCTGAGCGCATGGACACGCTTTCCACGAAACTAGAAGATACGACGTTCCCGCTTTCTCGACGCGGATACGAGACTGGCGCAGTTGACCGTTTCATGGACAACCTCAAGGAGGTCGTCATTGATCTTGAGGCGCGACTGATGCTGGCCATGAGCAAGAGCGGCTCCCTCGAAAGCCAGATGCGCGCTGTCGGTGATGCTGGTCATGTTGCCGAGGCTGCGTTTGTCGCGGCGGCAGATGCGAAACGTAGGCTCATCGCGCAGGCCGAGCGCAAGGCCGCGGACATCATTGCTGAGGCGAATGCCGAAGCAGCCCGTTTGCTCGGCGAACCGGAACGAGCTGTCGACAAGGCCCGCCAGGAGGCGGACGAGATACTCAGCGACGCCGTGAAGCGAATTGAGGCGAGCGATACAAAGGCGGCGCGGATTCTTGAGCGGGCCGAGCTCACTGCCAGGACCATCCTGACGGACGCACGGAGTGCTGCCCGCGAGCTCACCTCCAGTGCCCAGGAGGACACGACACAGGGTATTGCGCACGCAACCCGCGAGTACGAGCGCATTCAAGTCCTGCTCTCTACGCTCAAACGTGCGGTTGCAGATTCGCTGGTTACCCTTGAGGCGTCGCACCCGGCCGGAGTAGCGGCAGGCCTTGCTGTGGATCTCAACACCGCGGAACTCGGTAATGGGGCAGTGACCGAAGTTCGGTAGAACACTCTACAATTGGTGGTCGAAGACGCCGATGGAGTGATATGTCACGCAGGGTCAACAAGCGGCTGCAGCAGCTCAACAAACACGGTCCGCCCGGCTCGAGGTCGACGCAGGATCCGGATCCGGCGGGGACCTGGCTGCCTTTCATCGCAGCCGGACTGTCGGGCCTCCTCACCATCTCTCTTGCGGCGGCGTGGTTTGGTGGTCGGTCTGTTGAACTGTCCATTGAGGCCCGGGTCACCGAGCAGCTTGCATCGGCCGGGATCGGCGACGTTCGGGTCGATGCGTCCGGGAGAAACGTCACTGTGGGTGGAGTTGTCGAGAGCGATGCCGAACTCGCGACCATGCTCGACCTCATCCGCGCCGACCCGCTCACGCGAAAGGTGACGTTCGACAACGTTCGTGTTGTTGTTCCCGTTGGAGATTTACTCACCGTCGTCGAGTCCGATGCGTTCGTCGTATCGTGGGACGGGGCAACGGCAACGGTCACGGGCACGATGTCAGATGAGGCGTCGATGTCATCCGTCAGGTCGACAGTGGACTCGGTGTTTGCGACCGTTGACGCGAGCGGACTGGCGATTCGCGCCGGGGTGCCCTCTGAAGCAGACTGGCTCGGTGCCGGGTTGCGGATGGTGACTGAGATGGGTAGGCGCCTCGACATCGGCACCATCACCATCAACCGGGGTGTCATTTCGGTGTCCGGTGAATTCGAGACACGCCAGGAACGCCGCGATGCGCGCGATGTCGCGGAATCGATTGTCGAGGTGAGTGGACTCGATTTCGTCTCCGGGCTCACCGTCAAGGAAGGACCGCCGCCGACAGTCGAAGCGGTCGAGGAACTCCAGACCAGCATTGATGATCTCATTGAGGGCAAGGTCGTTGAATTCGAGCTGGCATCCGACGTTCTGACACCGCTGGGTATTGAACTACTTGACGAGATCATTGTCGCACTGGAGCAGTTCCCTCTCGTTCCGATCGAGATCGCCGGTCACGCTGACTCGCAGGGAGATGCAGCAGTGAACATGGAACTTTCGATTCGGCGAGCTCAGGCTGTCCTGACCTACCTGGTCGACAAGGGCATGGACCCAACGCGTTTCGAGGTCGTGGGTTACGGTGAGACACGACCAATCGCTGATAACTCGACCGCTGAAGGCCGGGAACGCAACCGGCGCATCGAATTCAAAGCCCTGGAGGGATAGTGCTCGAACTTGCATCAGAGATATCAATGTGGATGACGATCTCGGCGGTCTTTGGGTTTGCGGTCGGGTGGACGGCGCGAGGCCGGAGGCGCCAGTCCAGAGCATCGGTGATGCGTCGCCCTCGTTAGGCCGCGAGCCGCCGCGGAAATGAAAGCCGACCTAGGGTCGTTGGCAACAACAGGAGTCCGACAATGATCACTGAGACGGCGCCGACCTGATACACCGGTTGGACGCCGACGCGTTGCGCAATTGCAGTTCCAATGACCGTTCCAATTGGCAGGGTGGCGTAGGCCACAGTTCGCGACGCTGCGGTGATCCGTCCGAGGTACTCCGGTGGAGACAGGCGTTGTCGTGACGTGACGAATGCGATGTTGACAGTCCCGACCCCGGCAAGTGAGAACCCCGCGGGGATGAATCCGAAGAAGTTTCCCATCATGAGCATGCCGCCAAATCCGGCTCCCATGAGCACAAGGCCACCGATGAACAGGTGACCGATCCGGGCCTTTGCCGCGAGTCGAGACGACGCCAAGAGCAAGAGCGTACCAATGAGGCCCTGGACCCCGAGGAAGAGTCCGATCGCCGCCTGATCCTTGAACAACAGCGTGAAGGCGTCAGGGATCGCGAAGGTGGGAGGTGCGTAGTCCCGGACGTACACCACCAGGAGGGTCTCCAAGGGGGCGAACACCAGGTTTGCGAACGACGCTGCGAGCGTCGCGACGACGAGTGGACGGAGCGCTAGTAACTCCTTTACCCCGGACACAACGCTCGGCAACAGCGGTCGGGTTGCCGTCGCAATCCTCGAGGAAATTGTGCGAACAGAGAGGATCGATAGCGCTGACACCAGGAAGGTTGCGGCTTGCACACCAAAGGCGAGCGGGAAACCGCCCGATGTCGCGATGATCACTCCTCCCAGGGCCGGGCCGACGGTAAATGCAAACGTTCGTGATAGGGCAATACGCGAGTTGACACCGACCAGGAGGCTGTCCGGCACCGCTCTCGGCAGCAGCGTCTGAAGTCCGCTGTCAAAAAACACGCTCATGGTGCCAACGGCGAACGCCGATGCCAGAACCAGTGGGAGTTCGACGGTGCCTGACGCGGTTCCGATAGCAAGCATGAGAAAGACACCGGCTCGAACGAGGTCAGCGGCTATGAGAATCGGTTTGATGGTGTACCGGTCGA
>BDTL01000062.1 GCA_002898115.1 bacterium BMS3Bbin02
CCGGTATCCACTACTGCCGTCCTGATGTACCTTGAGCCGGCATCTGCGGCAGTTCTTGCCGCGATCGTTTTGGGCGAGAGAACCCCTGCGTTTGCCTGGATAGGGATCCTCCTTGTCATCCTTGGTGGCGTGATAGTCGCGTTGTGGGCCGATGATCCGGTGATTGAACTTCACCCTCTGGGATAAGATGGAACCATGACAGCATCGGACTCCACGGTCTTTCGTGTGACGGACCTTTGTGTGTCGCTCCATGACGCTGACGCGGCTGCTCGCACGATGCGCAATGTGCCCGACGACGGTTGTGGCGTTGAGTCACCACTTTGGCGCCCGGCGATTCGTGGTGTGTCGTTTGAGGTGAACCGTGGTGAGGTTCTCAGTATTGTCGGCGAATCTGCGTCTGGTAAGACCCTCTCGATGTATGCAGCGTTCAGACTGCTGGATCCGGGAGCTCAGGCGACCAGCGGTACCGTCGAGCTCTTCGGCCAACGCGTCGATGCAGCCCGAGGCGGCGAAGTAGTGCGCAAGTCGGGGAACACCAGACGCCGCGGAGTCCCCGACGACGATGACGAATGGCGCCAAACAGTTGGTTCGCGTGTCGGATTTCTCTTCCAGGATCCCATCGGTAGCTGGACGCCACATTTCACGATTGGTCATCAAGCTGGCGAAGCTCTCGATGAACACACCGACCTCACTCCGGACGAGATAGAGCGTCGGGTACGTGATGCCCTCGGTGAAGTGAAGCTCCCGCGACGCGGGTTCGGTGCATTCGCTTTTCTTCTCAGCAGAGGTGAAGCACAGCGTGCGATGCTTGCCGCGGCGATCGTGAAGGCGCCGGACCTGTTGATTGCCGACGAACCGTTGACCGGACTTGATTCCACGTCCGCTGCGTCGGTCCTCGCCCTGCTGCGCGATATGCAGGACAAACGTGGCATGGCAATGGTGTTCATAACCCACGACCTCGCCCTCGCCGCAAGCTTCTCCGATCGCATTGCGATTATGTACGCCGGCCGGTTGGTCGAAACTGCCCCGACACAAGAACTGATGCGTCGTCCGAGGCACCCCTACACGGAAGGGCTCATCGGTGCGCTTCCCATGGTCGGTCGCGACCGGCTGCGCCCGGTCCGCGGTTCACCACCTCACCTTTGGCACACCGCGCAGGGATGTAGCTTCGCTCCTCGATGTGACTTCACTACCGAGGTTTGCGCAAACGTACCACCGTCGGTCGGAGTTGGGGAGGCGGCTTCCGTTGCATGTTGGCTCCGGGATGAGCTCAGCCTTCAGGGGATATTGGCGGGACTGTAAACCCGATCCTGCTGCCCTTGCCGGGGGTCGATTCGGCGAACACTGAACCACCGTGTTCGGTCGCGATGCGTTTCACGATCGAAAGTCCGAGACCGGATCCCGGGGTCTGACGCGCCCCGGTTGTCCGATAGAAGCGTTCGAAGATATGTCCGAGTTCGTCTTCTTCCATGCCGATCCCTTTGTCGATGACCGTCACGGCACCGGACTTGATGTCGATGCGGATACCGGTATCCGGGGCCGACCATTTGATTGCGTTGCCGATGAGGTTGCTGACTGCTCGAACGAGTTCCGAGCGAATGCCCGACACCACCGACTCATCAGCTTCGACCGCGATGGTGCGTTGGGAGCGACGTCGGGCATCTGTGGCTGCCGTTTCGGCGACATCTGCGAGGAGCACCGGAACATACGGCGTCTCGGGCAGGGAATCGGTTGCAGTATCGACAAGTTCGGTAACGAGCGTGGTGAGCTCGTCGATTTCGGTTGAAATCTCACTGATGATGAGAACCCGCGTCGATGGTTCGATATCGGGTGCCCGGACGAGCAGATCGATGTTCATGCGGAGTGCGGTGAGCGGCGTGCGGAGCTCGTGGCTCGCATCCCGAACGAGCCGATGCTGGGTTGATTTGGAGGTTTTCAAGGCAGAGAGCATGGCGTTGAACCGCCTGGCGAGCTGGCTGAGTTCGTCGTCACCGTGCACCGCGAGGCGGGCGTCGAGGTCGGACGTTGACGCGACGTGTTCGGCCGCCGCGCTGAGCTCCGCGATGGGCCGTGTTGCTCGCGATGCCACGGCGAGACCTGCGGCACCTGCAAGGAGGAGACCGACGATACCTGCGATCGTAAGTTGACCTGCGAGTGCACGGAGTGCGGCGTCCGTCTCTTCGAGCGATCGTGCGATCTGGAGTACATCACCACCGGGCAACGGCATCGATACCATCCTGACGTGTTCCTCACCGATCCAGACGCTGGAGAATGTTCGACCCGCCTTTCCCTGCTGCACGGCGAGTGTCGACTCGTCTATTGGTAGCTGTGGGTCCGAATCGCCGAGGGTGATGAGCGAACCGTCCGCCTTCAGGATCTGCCCGTACAGGGTGTCAAAGTTTCCAGGGGGTCGACCAAGCGACTCGGCAACGTTTGGCAGGAGATGTGCCGCGATCGGTCGTCCGCGGGGTGCTCCGGCAGCAGCCCGCAGCAAACTCGATGCCCGGCCATCCAGGCTTTTGTCGACCTGATTGACGAGTTGGGTTCGGGTGAGAAAGTAGGCGCTACCTGCGACAAGTAAAACTGCGGCGGCGACCGCCGCTGCCGATGCCAGCGCGACTCGGGTCCTGAATTTCACGGGTCCACCCGCGCAACATAACCCACACCCCGGACCGTCTGAACGATACGCGGTAGGCCTCCCTCCTCTGTCTTGCGCCGGATGTACCCGACGTATACCTCTAGGGGATTCGAGCTGGTGTCGAAGTCGTATCCCCAGATCTCTTCGTAGATGCGTGACCGCGGGATCACGATCCCCGCGTTCTTGACGAGAAGCGCCAGGAGGTCGAACTCCGTCTTGGTGAGGCTGATGTCGGTGTCGCCCCGGCTAACGGTTCGTGCTGCGCTGTTCATCGTAAGGTCACCGACGCGTAGAACATCGGTTGTCGTGCCACCAGAGCGGCGCAGTAGTGCCCTGATGCGGGCGAGCAGCTCCTCAAGAGCAAACGGCTTCACAAGGTAATCGTCAGCTCCGGCGTCAAGCCCGGCAACACGATCACTCACTTCGTGACGGGCGGTGAGCATAAGCACCGGTGTCGTGATGCCGCGACTGCGGATGAGCCGACAGGTCTCGAGTCCGTCGAGGTGCGGCATCAGGATGTCGAGGAGGACCAGATCGACGGACCCGATTCGTAGCTGCTCCAACGCGGCCGCTCCATCATTTGCAGTGAGAACGTTGAACCCCTCAAATGCAAGCGCGCGCTCGACCGCGTCTCGAATAGCCGGGTCGTCCTCTGCAACGAGGATCGAAGCTTGGTCCCTTGTCATTGGTCCGTCTCTGTAGATCGGCTCTCATCTTCGTCTGTATCGGTTCGATTCATGTGACAATCACCTGAGAATCCGATGAGAGAACAGGTGTCGTGCTTCTGGTCCGTGGTCCCCGAGACTTATCTACTCACTCGGGCACGATGACGGTACGGATCGGTGCTGTCCCGGCTGCGAGGTCATCGAGGACGCTGTTGACCGCGGCGGCTTCAAGGGGGACGGTGGCGCCTATCAGCGGATCGACAGAGAATTCGCCGGCCGCCGCGAAGGCCATGAGGTCGTGCAGGTCCGCAAGTGTGTGATCGGAGCATCCGATGAGCTCGCGCTCGCCGTCGACCAGGTCCGTATAGGGTCCGACGGAGAGGACATCGGGTGTGAGGCCGACGGCGACTGCCCGTCCGAGTGGGTTCAGCGAGTCGATGCAGGTGCGCATCAACTGTGCCGATCCAACCAGTTCGAGGGCTACGTCAACGCCGCCCGCCTTACGAATGACATCGGCGGCGTCAGCGTTCGGGTCAACAGGCTCCGCACCGAGGGATGCTGCGATCGCGAGCTTGGTTTCGTCGAGATCGACTGCGAAGACTCGCTCAGCCCCGAGGAGAAATGCGAGCTGGATAGCTGACATGCCCAGTCCGCCCGCGCCGAGGATCGCGACCGTTTCTCCCTTAGCAAGCCTGCCCTTGCGTAGGGCATGGAGAGATGTGGACGACGAGCATCCCATCACGGCGGCTGCCCGATCGCTCACCGCTGACGGTAAGACAACCGTGTTGCGTTCCGGAACGGTCACATACTCGGCGTAACCCCCGTCACGGTCTTTTCCGACCATTTCTCCAGTCACGCAGAACCGCTCACGGCCCGAACCACAGAATGTGCAGACTCCGCAACCGACCGTGTAGTGCACGACAATTCGGTCCCCGACGCCACGGGTCTTGCATTCGGGGCCGACATCGACGATTTCGCCTGCCACTTCGTGCCCAAGTATTCGCCCGGAATCTACGGCCGGAAAGCCGGATCGATAGTGGAGGTCTGACCGACAGATACCGGCCGCCAACACGCGAATCCGAACATCCGCCGGTCCGGGGGCAGACCGGACGGCATCCTCCATCGCGAGAGGCTGACCGGGTGTCGTGAAATGAAGAGCCTTCATTTCGTGGAGACTAGCCTGCGGTGATCGACGCGATGGACACTGCGGGCAGATTAAGAAGTCGCTAAGGTAGCGGACCTGGAGGCACAAGGGGTACGAATGCGATTCGTAACGTATGGCGGTCTCGTGGTGCGCCGCGTGTGGGCAAAACGGGGAACACTTTTCGGGTCATTCCTCGGGTCGGCGATCGTGATCAGTCTGTTTGTTGTCGTCCCGCTGTACGAGGATTCCATCAAGGCTGTTGATCTCCAGTTCGCCCTGGCCGGGGCCGGCGACGACGGTACGGCGATCGTGTTGAGCACCACCATGAACGACTTCAGCCTCACTATTGCCGATGAGAACAGGGACGCCGTCGTCAGGAACGGTGAGAAGCTCGATCCCTGGTACTCCCAAAGCTTTGAGTGGTTCCGATCGAGAGAGTTTGTTGTCATCCCCATCGAGGGTGCGGTGACAACTGAAGATGGAGAGCGCCTGAGCTGGCTCGATCTCGCCAAACAGTGGCGAGATCGGAAGGACTCGTTCGTCCCTGAGACGTCGGACGAGACGTTTGACGAATCTCCGCCATACCCGGGTCCGCCGCGAGAAGCACTTCAATATCGGGCATGGGCGGGTGCTGACATCGAGTCCCGGGTGAAGGTGCTCTCGGGGGCATGGCCGGAGCCGGGTGCGGCGCGCGCCGTGGAAGGCGTCGGTGTGGTGATGCAGGGGGTTCTCGGAGTCGATCTTGCGAACGTGATGGATCTGTCAATAGGGGATCGCTTTTTGACACGTCCTCTGGTGGTCGAGGCCGCCGGGTTTGCGATGGTCGAGGTTGCTGCAATCGTCGAGGCCGTCGATTCGAACGACGCGTACTGGGGATTCAGCCGACCGGACGACCTGATGTTCTATCAGCTGGAATCCTTTGAGACCTGGATGGTCGGTATTCCGGTCGATCGAAAGACAGACCCATGGGAGAGGGACCGCACCGGTTTCCCCGGGGTGATCGTGAACCAACAATTCAGATATGACCTGAACACCGATCAGGTGGTGTTCAAGGACATCCCCGACCTGCGGAACGCTATCGCCCAGATGCGCGCCAACTCTGCTCGCGAGACGCAGGGGCGGGTGGCAACCGACTCTTCGCTAATTCGTCTCCTTGATCAGTTTGATACGCGTTCGGTTGTGGTTGGCGCCCCTATCCAAGCGATCCTGGCTCTCGTCGTTGGTGGCGCCGTCTACTTCCTCGTCTACACGGCGTCGCTGACATTGGAACGTGAGGGCACGGAGCTGGCCTTGCTGCGCTCAAGGGGCGCGGGAACGTGGCAAACAGTCGGCATCCATGTCACCCAGTCGGCGATCGTCACCGCGGGCGCGGGAGCTGTTGCTCCGTTCTTGGCGCGCGCCCTTGTTGCGATCACCGGACGTGTGCCTCCGATGTCAGATCTGACCGGGGGTGGTGCGCTCGACGTGACCGAGGCACAATCGCTGCGACCGTTTCTGATTGGTGGCGCGGTGCTCGCATTCGGGGCTATGGGGCTGGCCATTGTTCCTTTTGCCCGCCGATCAGTCTTGGAACTGCGTGTTCTTGCGAGCCGTCCGACAACGCAGTCGGTCTGGCAGCGGTACAACCTGGATCTTTTTGCTGTTGCCCTCTCGTTGGTGGTTCTCCTCCAGCTCCGGCAGCGCGGATTCATCATTTTCGAGGGCAACAAAGTTGAGCTGGATCCGATCGCTGTCATATTCCCGGTTCTGCTGCTCTTTACC
>BDTL01000063.1 GCA_002898115.1 bacterium BMS3Bbin02
CGAGTCACCCGCCACCGGGAGAACGACACCGAACGTGATGCGGGCATAGCGCGTATCTTTGTCTGCGAGGACAACCGTCATTTGATCGCCTTCGATCACAACACCCTCGACAACCTCGGTCGTTGTGGTGACGCCGGCCTCCTCTGATTCCCCACCGGAACCGAACATGAAGTACCCGCCGCCAAGCGCGACGACAACCCCAATGATGATGAAGAGCTTGCCCTTACCCTTCTTCTCTTTCTGGTCTGCTTCTACTGCTTCTTCTTCAGCCATTGCGTGATCCTTGAATCGCGACGATTACTAGTTCGACCCGACGGTTGGTTGCCCGTCCCTCGGGTGTTGCGTTGTCTGCCTTTGGTCGGAACTCTCCAAACCCGGTCGCCGCAAGGCGGGTGGGTTCAATCCCGAATTCATTCACCAGCAGCTTGAGAACCGCCAGCGCCCGGTCGGACGAGAGATTCCAGTTGTCATAACCCTCATGGTTCAATGGCACCGTGTCGGTGTGGCCCTCCACGAGGATGTCGTTTGAGAACTCACGAAGGGTCGGCGCAATAACGCCAACGATGTCGCGTCCCTTGTCACCGAATTCGCTCGATCCGGATGCAAAGAGCACCTTGTCGGTGGCGACCGCGATGGTGAGACCGCGCTCATCGATAACAAATTCGACGGCGTCGCCGAATCCCGCTTGAGCCAGGGCCTCCTCAAGGGAAGCCCGCACCTCCTGAAGCTCGGACGTCGTTTCAATAGCTCGGGGTTCGTCTTCCCCGTTGTTACCGTCGGCAGCTCCCTCGTCCTTGTTAGCGCCGTTCTGCTCGGTTGCGTCTTCGTTGATGTCGGGAAGCCCATCGAGGAGGGCCACACCCGCGAACGCCCCACTATCGAGATTCTCGATGCTCTGTGCGGACCCCACGATGCCGTTGCCGTCTGTGAGGAGACCCTCGACCGATGCCGGGTTCCCGAAGGGATCCTGCAGACCGGACACGAAGAGCAGGAACTTCTGCTGGTCAACCTGGGAGATGGCGTACAACATGACGAAGAAGGCCATGAGCAAGGTCACGACGTCACCGTACGTCGTGAGCCATCGCAGTGGATTGTCCTCTTCCGGTTCAGCCTTTTTCCGCGCCATCAGGCGGCCTCCGCCTTTGCTCCGCCTTTGGCGCGAACCTGATGCCCGACACGTAGGCTCGGGACAAGATACGCCTCAAGACGTTCGACAAGCATGCGGGGGCTAGCCCCCGCCTGGACCGCAAGGATGCCGTCAAGGATCATCTCCTTGTACGCGATCTCAAGAACATGCAGCCGGGTGAGTTTCGCACTGATCGGTAGAAAAATCAGGTTTGCGAAAATAACACCGTAGAGGGTGGTGAGAAGGGCAACCGACATGCCGGCGCCGAGCTGAGCAGGGTCCGAGAGATCGCTCAACATGTTGATCAAGCCGATCACGGTACCGACCATGCCCATCGTCGGAGCGTACGCACCCATTGCTTTCACAAACTCGATCGTCGGCCGATGACGCTCATCCAGGCCCGTCAATTCGATTTCCAGGATCTCGCGCACCGCGTCAGCGTCCATGCCGTCAACGACTGACTGCAATCCCGCCTTCATGAACTCGTCATCGAGACCCTCAAGCTTGGACTCGAGGGCCAGTACGCCGTCCTTGCGAGCGATTTCGGCGAACTCCATCAGCTGATCGACGGCTCCGGACGGCTCCGGTTCCTTCCCTGTCATCGCGACGACGATGCCTTTGGGGACGACCGACGCATCCGCCATCTGGAAACCACCGAGTGTCACGCCGAGCGACCCCACGAAGACGAGAAAAAGTGATGACGGGCCGATCAGCGCACCAAAACTGTTGCCGTCCATGATGGTCGCGATAACAATCGACATCATGGCGATCACGATGCCCAGGATGGTGGTCATCCCTTACTCCCCAACCCCATCGACAATCGAGAGCCGTGGAGCGCCCGCTCGAACGTTCGCCTCGACCGCGGCAAGCACGGCAGCGCGGAACTCGCCGATGCGATGGACTACAACCTCGGGACTGTCGGCGATCACCATACGACGGCCGTTCGCCAGCACAAGCACAGTGTCCGGGCAGCTCTCAATGGCCTCGATAAGGTCGGCGTTGAGGTAGACCTGCCGACCTTTTAGCGGCGATACCGGGATCATCCTGGCACCTCCTTGTGCTCCGTCCCTGAATTCGATGTTCAATTCCTTGCGGTACCTGTCGGCCTCGGCAGCGAAACGTAAGCAACAAAACACAGAAAGTGGTGAGGATTTGAGATGTAGTTACCGAGCGTGGCGACTACCGGGCCGTCCATTCCACAACATGGTCGGGAACGGACGTTAAGACGTCCGTAATTGCATCGGGTTGCGGGGTGCCAGCCGTCCGCGAAACCGGAATTACGCCTGCCCACAGGGCGGGATCCTCGTCCTCGGGATCATCGCCGGGTGGACCGGAACGGACCTTCGCAGACGCCTCCGTGATCGGTAGGACAAGCACTTTCGTCCCACGGACCTCCTGCTCCGTCGTCGGGCGAAGCTGCGCGATGCGCCCGGGGACGAGACTGTCCGTGATGTAGTCGAGCGCTTCCGCCCGCTCATCAAGGTCCACAAGCTCTTCGGCAATCCCGAAGAGAACCACCGAACGATAATTGATCGAGTGGTGGAAGGCCGACCGGGCCAGGACGATACCGTCGATGTGACTCACAGTCAGACATACCTCAAGGCCACTCGCGAGTCCACGCAACATTCGACTGGCAGAAGAACCGTGAATAAGCACCTCGTCGCCGCGCCGCGCATAGAGCGTCGGAATCACGACAGGACCACCATCGGAAATGAACCCGAGATGACAGAGCATGCCGTCGTCGAGGATCGCGTCGATCGTTGGACGATCGTGAGTCCCTCTTTCCGGCAATCGTTTGAGTTCGGACCTTCGTGTCGGCGCGTTTGTCATACACCCTCCTCTATGGAGGCACTGTACCAAGACCCGAAATAGGTCCTTCACCTGCCGGGACGGGAACCTGCTCGCACCGACCAAGCGTCGAACCGACAGGACCCTTGAGGAGGGCACCATGAAACGATTAGTAACACTGACTTTGACACTTGTTCTGGTAGCAGCGGCGTGCTCAGGCGCCTCCGACAGTAACGAACGACCGGGAACTATCGCCGTTGGCACCACTTTGGCGCCACGAGCACCACAGAGCGGTGGATCCACCGATCAAGCGCCTGACAACAGCTCACAGGCGGCAACGACGCTTGCTCCATCGAGGGGGACCGACGGTCTCATCGCCGAAGGGGATGCACAATCCCGACCGAAAGGCGAGCGGGACGACCAACCCTTGAACGAGCAAGAGCAGTCATCGCTCTACCGAGCGGACCCAAGGAATGTGACGTTCCAGGACTACGGTGAGAATCCGTACGTAGAGACGGACGAGGACAATCTCTCGACGTTCGCCGTCGATGTGGACACCGGGTCGTACACAGTGATGCGCGGATACTGGAACCAGGGCCTCACGCCTCCGCCGACGTCGGTACGTCCGGAGGAGTACGTCAACTTCTTTGATGCCGGATATGAGGCTCCCAGCCGTGGTGTCTTCGCCGTCTACGCCGACGGCGCCCCAACACCGTTCCTTGACTACAGCGAAGACATCCTGGTACGAATCGGTATCAAGGGCGAGGAGATCGCGGCGCGAAGCCGACCGAACGTCAACCTCACGTTCGTGATCGACACCTCCGGATCAATGGATCAGGACAATCGTCTGGGATTGGTCCAGGACTCTTTGGCGGTGTTGCTCAATGAACTCGGACGAGGCGACACCATCGCGATCGTGTCCTACAACAAAAGGGCCGAGGTGGTCGTGGACCCGACATCGGCAGACGAGGCAAGGAACCTGCAACGTGCCATCGATCAGCTTCACCCCGGCGGATCAACGAACGCCGAGGCCGGCCTGATCCTTGGATATGACCTCGCCGAGCAAATGTACAACGCCGACGAGGTGAACAAGGTGATCCTGCTTTCCGACGGGGTCGCCAACGTGGGAGAGACCGGACCCGGCGGGATCTTCGAACGAATCGAGGAATCCGCAAACAACGGCATTGACCTGCTGACGGTCGGCGTGGGGCTTGACAACTACAACGACGTCTTGCTGGAACAGCTCGCCGATACCGCCAATGGGCAGTATCGGTACATCGACACGCTCGACGAGGCGAACCGGGTGTTCCGAGATGACCTCCTTGGCACTCTTGTCACGATCGCCCGTAACGTCAAGGTTCAGGTCGAATTCGACCCCGATGTCGTGAGATCGTATCGGCTTGTCGGGTTCGAGAACCGTGATGTCGCAGATCGAGACTTTCGGGACGACCGCGTCGACGGCGGCGAAATAGGTGCGGGACACTCCGTGACGGCTCTCTACGAGGTTGAGCTTGTCGATCGGGCCCGTCGCGATGTCCTCGGAACGGTGTTCGTCAGATGGGAATCGGCCAACTCTCGTGATGTCAACGAGATCTCCGGCGACATTACGCTCGACCTTATCGCCGACCGGTGGGACGACGCGGACCCTCGTTTCCGCCTGGCTGCGACCGTGGCGGCATTCGCTGAGCAAATACGAGAGGGACGTTTCGCCCGCGGTTTCGACCTCAACGACGTGTATGACGAAATCGACGCCATCAGCAACGAACTCGACGACCCGGATGTCTCCGAGTTCCGTGAGATCGTACGGGACTTCATTCGAGAGTTCTAGGGCGTCTTTACTGCGGGATCATCGGCCACGCGGCCGGTGATCCCGTTAGTAGATTCCTTACCGGGAATGCCTACGGGGTCTGCTCTGCCGGTTGGACACTGATCACGTTTGGAAGTGGAATCTTGATACCGTCTACATCGAGTATCGGGCCGTCGGCGGTGAATCGGACCTCCGTAACTGTTCCAGAGACCGGATTTCCATCAAGGTCAAGCGCCGACACATCTCTTCCGACGAGGTTGAGCGCCATCGACGTCTGCTGGAGACCGAGGATTTGCTGGTTTGCTTCAGAAATCGCCTTCAGAGCTTCAACCTGGGTGAACTGTGCCGTCTGCTGGAGCATGGCGGTTCCATCGGTCGGCGACATCGGGTTTTGGTATCTGAGTTGCGCCACAAGCAGCGTTAGGAACGCGTCACTGCCAAGGGACCCTATACCGTTCGAGGCGTTCTCCTGTGCGTTCTGGGGCGCCCCGGTTACGCTGCCTACATCCATGGTTTTCTCCTGTAACTTCGCTGACTACTACCGTTAAAGCTGGATGCCGCGTCGGTTGACGGCACGACGTCGCTGGTGGCGCTGATCGCTTTCTGAGGTGTACGGCCGTTCCGGCTGATCGTTCTGACCACCTCCACGGCGGTCCCCGGCGAGACTGAACCCCTTGTTCGCAAGCGCCGACCCAAGTTCGATCAACATCGGGCGGACGTTCTCGGTCGATCCCTGGACACTCGTTCGTGTGATGGCTACCTCTGTGCCCCTAAGAGCGACCCGAAGCTGGAGACCATCCATTTCGGGAATATCGACGAGCACAGCATCAGGTTGTGGCCCGGCCCTCTGGACCTCAATGGCCTCCATGATCCGATCAACCGTGATGGCGGTCACGGAACCGGGTACCGACGGGCTGGACGCCGGAACACCGTCGACGCTCGACGTAGAGCGCGGTGAGGCTACCTGTGACATGTCCGTGGGCACGCCGGCGACCTGATCCAGGGGACCAACCACGGGGCGACCCTTCACGGGGCGATCGACGACGCCACGACGACCGATGCCGGCGGTCTCGCTACCCAGCAAGGTGCTTGTCGGAGCTGTCGAGCCGTTGTCGGCGCCTCCCGGCGGTGTCGGAATTGAGCGCTCGGGTGGTGACTCGACCCCGACACGCTGCGGGTTGGAGATGTCAAAACTTGCAGTGGCCTCAGCCGGTGGCCGCCCGGATCCCTGCGTCGATGGCTGTGGGGACGACGTATTGGGTTGTTCCGGGATAGTTCGCACCGGGACCCGCACATCAACGACGACCGGCGGATCGAGCACCGCCGGACCGGCCGCACCGAGATCGATCGCGACGGGGGTCGACACCCGAGAATTCTGCTCAGGCGGCGGCAATCCGATCTTCTCCACGGGTCGTTCAACGCCGGTGGCGACCTGGGACACGGG
>BDTL01000064.1 GCA_002898115.1 bacterium BMS3Bbin02
TGCCCTACTCGCGCCGGTGCTAGCGGTACCGGAAGAGGATGGTGAACCGTGCCCCACCCAACTCGGTGCATCGCGACTACGTCGCCGTCAGCCGGGTAAGGAGGTCGGGGAGTGGCACCGTGGCGATGCCGGCTCCTACATCCGAGAAGCCGTAGGGGAGGACGAGGTGGTCATTGTGGATCATGCTGCCACACGAATACACCACGTTGGGAACGTAACCGTCGCGTTCCTCGTCATTCGGTTGCAACAGCGGCTCCTTGAGATGCCCGATGACCCGGAGGGGGTCATCGATGTCAAGAAGAATCGCACCGAGCGTGTACCGACGAAGCGGCCCAACACCATGAGTTATGACAAGCCATCCAGCCTCGGTTTCCAGCGGTGAGCCACAGTTACCGAGCTGCATCAGCTCCCACGGGCGTTGGGGTTCCTGGATCAGGTTTGTCTCGGCCCAAAACCGAACGTCGTCGGACATCATGAGGAAGTTGTTCTCGTTGTCGTGCCGACACAGGGCAGCGTACCGACCGCCAACCTTGCGGGGAAACAACGCGATGCCTTTGTTCTGGGCGCATGATCCCCTGAGGGTGGCGATTCGGAAAGAAACGAAATCCTCCGTCTCGAGCAGCTGCGGCAGGATCTGAAAACCGTCGAACGCGGTGTACGTTGCGTAGTAGATCACTGAACCATCTTCATCTGTGAAGCGGACGAAACGGGCGTCTTCCATACCGTGGCTCTCGGTGGGACCTGCCGGAAAGATCACCCGTTCGGAGATCTGTGAATCCTCCGCGAATACGGTCTCGTAGTTCGACGCGGCCAACCAATGCATCGTTCTCGTGGTGAGCGCCGAGATCGAGCGATCGATCCCTTGGTTGTCGAGGTCCCCGATTGCGGCCTCTAGCTCGATGAGCGTGAAACGTCCGGGGAGCGGATCGAGGACAAGCATCGCGATCTCGTTGATGGCGCCGAGTTCGGCGAGCTTGTCTCGAAAGAATGTGTTCTCGTATATCGCAGCGCGTCGCTGGCCGGTACCGGCGTACTCGCTGGTCCTGTCGATCGTTATGTTTGCTTGTGCGTCGATGACTCCTGAGCGGAACTCGATCGACGAAACATGCCCCTCACCGATGGCTCGCATGCTCATCACGAAACGCTGTTCTCCCGGGTTGAGGCCGGACTGGTCGGGGGCCGGGACCATCGACGGGTTGCCGAGAGCCGCCGCTTCGATCGAGTACTCGTGTGTGAAGTAGGTGCCGATCAGGTGGCGGCGCTGTTCGGACAGCGCACCCGGATTGTCAATGTAGCTAGCAACGATGTCGTAGTGTTGCTCGAGGATGACAGTCAGGTCCTTGTGCCGGTTTTCGAAGAGCTGTTGCGTTGCCTCCAGCGTGGAGGCCACTTCTGGTTCGGACATTGCGAGGATCCTATCGAGGACGACTTTGGCTCGCGAATGTCCGTCGGGAAAGATGCGTTCCCCCGGGAGGAAGGGACGAGTAATGACGCGCCGAGGATCGGGCAGGAACCGGATGCCGGTTCGAGTAACTGCGATCGGATTCATGACGTACGTCGATTGTTGATGGTCATCCGCGTCATCCGTTAACCCTAGAACTCGAAACCGAAAACCGAAGCTTAACCCGCTCCGATCCTACGTTAGGGATTCTGCCCACGGACAGGCTTCAAGCTGGCGGATGCGAGCTGCCCGTTCGAGCGTGGCGATGGCAGCCAGGGTTGATTCGGCGCCCTGGTTTAGGTTGGTGTAGTCGGGGCCAAGACCGTCTCCACACCCACCCGTCCGGGGATCGTAGAGTGACAATCCTGCATCATTCGCACCGACGAACCACCGCGCCGCCCGCTCGACTCGGTTCTTCCATCGTGGGTCGCCGGTGAGCGACCAGGCTCGGTAGCAGGCGTCGGCCATCGCAGTTGCCTCCACGGGCTGCTGGTCAAATCCAGGTCGCGGATCTCCTGGTCCCCAGCCATGCACGGGGGTGAAGCTGAAGTGGTCTCCGTTGGTCTCAACCTCGACGAGCCAATCGAGCAGGCGAAGGCCGGCATCAGTGAGGCGATCGTCGGCAAGGCACTCCCCGGCAGCGAGTAAGGCCTCTGGGAGGCGGGCGTTGTCGTATGCGAGTCGGTCCTCCGGCCATGGCCAAGCCGGATCGTCTCCGGCACGGACGTGACGGATACATCGTTTCACGACGTCTCGGGCATGGCGGTTGCCGGGTTGAGTCATCAACACTTCGCATGCGCCGAGGACGGTGAAGGCATTCGCACGTGGGGATGGGGACACGAAGCCCCGGTGCCTATCGAAGAGATCGAGTCCGGTGCAACGCATCCAGGGTTCCGGACCGAGCCGGGCAACCGACCCGAGAGCCCAGAGGGCCCGTCCCTGGGAGTCGTCCGACCCCACCTTGTCAGTCCAGGCTCCGTCAACGTTACGCCGATTGTGGAACCCACCACCGGGTAGCTGCGCGTCTGTTAAGAACGCGAGGTAGGTTTGGGCAAGTTCGACGAGATCGGGGGATCGCTCGGGCGCATTGCAGACGACGATGAGAGCCCGAGCGTTGTCGTCGGTGCAGTAACCGTGCTCGGTTCGCGGTCTTGTGAAAACTGCGTGCTCCCAGAGGCCTCGATCGTCAGTCATGTGCCTCAGATGATCGAACCGTGGCATCGGGAGCTCGTCAACTTGCGTTGGCGAAAGCATCAATGGCTGTCTCCGGAATCGTGGTAGTCGTCAGGAGTTGCGCTCCCTCATGTTGAGTGGCCACCTCGGTCGCGAGCCGGCCATACTTGTGGGCGACTGAGGGCCAGTACAGGTTCGAGCCGATACGTCTCGCCTCAGCACTCATCCGGTCCGCCACAGAAGGGTTCGTGAGCACGGTGCGGAGCCTGTCTCGCATCGCGATCGGATCGCCGTGCGGCACGACCATGCCGGCGCCGCTGGTCAAGACTTCGACAGCGTGGGGAAAGGCGGTGGCGATGACCGGCTTCCCGGCGGCGAGTGCTTCGACCAGCACCCCCGACGTGACCTGGTCCGTCGACTCGTACGGAAGAACGACCAAGTTCGCTCGCCGTACCTCCGCAGCAAGCGCATCCCCGTCGGGATACCGTGTGTCGAACTCAACGAGGTCGTCGAGTCCGAGATCATGGACCCGGGTGGCAAGGTCCGCAAGGTACGTATCACCCTGAGAAGCTTGTACCTTGGGATGGGTCTTGCCCAGAATGATGTAGCGAGGTAGAGGACGAAGGTCCTTGAGGCCGGCGAAGGCGTCGATCGCCGTTTCCAGACCCTTGCCGGGGCCGATGAGGCCCCAGGTGAGGGCAACGGGGCGAGACCCATCGGCAAGTGAGGGACCCGCGAGGCTGGCTTTCGCTCCGTGGGGGATTACCTGGACCTTTGCGGCGTCGACCCTGTAGTCCCGCACGAGCCGCTGCCTTGCGGTCTCGCTCATGATGACCACCCGCGTGGCACGCTTGACCACATCACGCAGGAGTGACCACTGATGGGGACTCGGACGGCTGAGGACGGTGTGGAGTGTGACGATGGCCGGGACCTTGAGGCCCGCCATCAGATCGAGGATCTCGCTGCCGTCGGGTCCACCATAGATCCCGTACTCGTGCTGGATGAACACAACGTCGAAAGAATTGAGCGCATTGATCGCACGGGAGAGCGATCGGTGATCACTGTTGATGTGCTGGCACACAACCTCGGGTCTGGGTGTGGTGGCGCCGGTGTCAACCAGACTCACGACGCCGAGGCCGGCGTCGGTACCGCGGTCTTCGGCGATAGCTCCACGCAGGGCCGAGGTGAATGTCGCCAACCCGCACGATGTGGGTGGGTAAGTACTTAGGAATCCGATCGAGGGAAGTTTTCCGTGGTGTCTCATGAATCTTCCATCCTCTCTCAACAGTCACCCAACGGGGACGGTCAGTTGATGCGACAGTATTCACTCAAGCGGGCGGAAGGCGGACCGTAGGAGGGCCGGGCGGGCGCTGAGGATCTGGGGCTTGCTACCTTGTCGCTTGGATTCTACCTCTGCGGTTTCGTTACCGTTACTTGGCCGCCCACTAGCGGCGCAGTGTGTTCCCAGCGTCCCCAACAGTGGAACACAGGCAGCTGCGTTGTCGACGTCGGGGGAATACTGAGCATTTGGTGATGGTCGAAAACTGCGCGGTTTGTGTGGTCGACGGCGATCCTTGGGTCCGTGTCGGGTTCGATGAGGAGCCGGATCATGGCGTGAGGTTCGTGATCATCGGTGGACTCGGCTACTGAGTCTCTTGAGGATCGATCCGTCCGTGGCGAGATGGTCGAACGTACACCGCAGTATGTCGGCCCTTTCAGCCTGTCGGCGAGCGTGGTCGTAGCAGGTTCGGGACGGATGCTCTCTATCGTTTGGACCTACGGCGAGAGTCGGATGGGCGGGTCGGATGGACAAAGTGCCCTATCGGCGAAAAGCCTCACAGACGATGCTGGCGGTAGCCGCCGGGACCGACCGAACCCCGGCGATCCCGGCGGCGCAGTTTGCAGAGAAGCAAGGATGTACCCATGGAACTGCCACAGCCCGTACGCCGCCGATGGTGGCAATACAAGAGGACCTGGTTACTCGGACTGCCCGCAGTGCTGATTCTCGGCGTCGTCGGCCTGTTCGTGTGGGGGAGCTTCCAGCCGAAACCGCTGGGATTCGCTCCGACCGATCCCGACGAGGTGGCGGTCGTGACCGAAGACTGGATTCGGTACACGATCGACGCCAGGAGCAAAGCGGAATTCGTGTTGTTCGATTTTGAGAAAGGTCGGGTCGTCGAGGGTGATTTCACCGCACCGGGATGGGATGTTGCGTTCCAGCGCACGAAGCTGCTCACAAACTCGGGTATCACAAATCCGTCGGGCCCCGGTGGAGCATTCGGACTGGGAGAGGTTCCCCTTGAGCTAGCGAGCCCTCCAGAGTCGGCGCCGTTTGCGGTCGACAGCCTCGGTGGCGACGATGACGACGAGCCCATGAACATCGAAGCTAGCAAGTGGTACTCCTACTCATTCATCTCTCACATCGTGAGCACCAAGCCGGACACCTATCTGATCCGAACGGGCGAGACCCGTGACGCACTGGTGCAGTTCGACTCGTACTACTGCGAGGATGAAGAGGCCGGCTGCATCACCTTCCGGTATCGGCTGGTCAAGAGCGTCCCCGACAGTGGAGCCCAAGCCGCCTCGTCAGAGGAGTAGGGACGGACCGCCAAACCGGGGCACTCAGATCCCGAGCTGGCGGGCTGCGAGGTCTCGCATGATCTCCTCCGAACCGCCGCCGATGGCGTTGACTCGTACCTCCCGGTAGATGCGCTCGACCGGGTTGCCCCGCAGATAGGAGGCGCCACCGAGGATCTGAGAAGCCTCGCGTGCGCAGAACTCCATCGCCAGACTTGCCTGGACCTTGCACTCGGCAAGTTGAGCAATCGGTTTGTCGCCCTGGTCAACCCGATAGGCGAGCTGTTCCATCCACGCGCGTGTCGCATTGATCCGGCGGTCCATGTCAACAAGTTTGTGGCGGATGACCTGGCTCTCAGAAAGGGGAGCACCGAAGGTGATTCGCTCCCTGGCCCAGGCCAGCGCCTCGTTGTAACACACCCGCGACGCCCCGACCATGCCCGCGATCAGGAACAGGCGTTCGTAGTTGAAGTTCTCCATGATCAGCTGGAACGCGGCGTTCTCGGTTCCGAGAAGGTATCTGGCAGGGACCCGGCAGTCGTCGAAATACAGTGTGGCCGTGTCCGAGCACCACCACCCCATCTTCTTGAGAGGGGTCTTGGTGAATCCGGGAGTTGTCGCCGGAACCACGATGAGTGAGACACCGTTGGCACCCGGTCCGCCGGTGCGCACCGCCGTCGTGATGTAGTCGGCGCGCATGCCCGACGTGATGAACGTCTTCGAGCCGTTCACGATGTAGTCGTCGCCGACGCGGACCGCGGTGGTTCTCAGATTCGCTACGTCAGATCCACCGCTTGGCTCAGTGATGGCAAGCGCGCAGATCAGGTCGCCCGACAACATCCCCGGCAGAATCTCCCCCTTGGTCTCATCCGTCCCGCCGTTCTGGATTGGCGGCGCCCCGATGTAGTTGGAGAGCAGCGACGCTCCCACACCGCCCGCGGCACACCTGGCGACCTCTTCGGCGAGGATGGTGAGTAGGAGAGCGTCA
>BDTL01000065.1 GCA_002898115.1 bacterium BMS3Bbin02
AATGGACACCTTGCTCAGCATTGGCATGACTCCGGAGGTCCGGTCTCGTGTCGCTGACTGGTCGGATGACCGAACCGCCGCCACGGTGTGGCTGAGGTTTGTTTCCGGATACGCCCACACCATCCGCCGAGTCACCCGAACTCGAATTGCGAAGATCGCCGATCCCATCACCGATACTTCCCCGATCGAGGCAATCGAAGACGCCGCTCATCAGATCGTCGCGGCGATCATCGACGAGACACAGAAGCCGATTCCGGACGCGATCTCGGATCAACTGGCCGAAGCAATCGAAGCCGTCTGCGCGTCGTGGCAACGCTCACCCGCTCGCCAGGTCCGGACACAACAGAGCTTGGCCGACAGCCAGACGCCTGCCGTAGTTGTCCATGCAATGGTCCTCCCGAAGGGTACGAGTGGCGGCGTGGGGGTGTCATTTTCGCGGTCGCCCGTGACAGGCAACCCCACTCTTTCGGGCAATTTCGACGATAGAGCACTACTTCCCGAGGATTCACAACAGTGGTCCGCGTTGGCTGCTTCCGGGTTGGCCGACACAAAGAAGCTCCAAACCCTGAACGAGATCTTGGGTGCCCTTGAGCGTGACCTCGGCTGTGTTGCGCGGGTCGATTTCGTTTCGGAGGATGAACGGCTCTGGTGTGTCGACGGGCGACCGGCGGATCTCGAACCGACCGCCTCGATCAGAACCGCAGTTGATCTGGCTAACGAGGGTGTCATCTCTCGCCAACAGGCCCTTCTGGGAGTCGATCCTGACCATCTTGAAACTGTTGCGACTGCTCGGCTTTCACCACACTCAGAAACGGCTTTGACCTACGGCAGCGGCGCGGCGCCCGGAGCCGCATCTGGAGTTATCTGTCTCGATGTTCAAGCAGTCAACGATGCACGGACCCGCGACCTGCCCGCGATCCTCGTGACCCGGGAGATCCGACCCGAAGATGTCGTCAGCCTCGGTTCTGTCGCAGGTGTTTTGGCCGACCGGGGCGGGAAGGCTTCTCACGCTGCCCTCGTAACAAGGGGCATTGGCACACCCGCGGTGATCGGGGCGTCCAACATGTCGATAGACCTCCCGAATCGCACGATCAGCGTCGGTGGAACCGTGCTCGCCGAAGGTGACTGGATCACCCTCGACGGAACGACGGGGGAGGTGTTCGCGGGGAATCTCGGTCTCGAGAACCAGCCGGTGCCAGAAGAGATTACGACGCTTCTAGCGTGGGCTGATCAATGGAGAACGCTCGAAGTTTGGGGAAACGTCGACAATCCTGCCGCTGCGGCCCTCGTTCGAGCCGCCAAAGGAGAGGGGGTCGGGCTTGCCCGCACCGAGCACATGTTCTCGGGCGAACGGCTCTCGGTTGTCAGACAACTCCTCACAACTACCGACCAAAGAGCCCGCTCCATAGCACTGGGAGAACTAGAAGAGGCCCAGATCGGAGACTTCGAGACCCTCCTTACATCGATGGACGGACTGCCGGTCGTGGTGCGCCTACTCGATCCACCACTCCACGAGTTTCTCCCCGATCGCGTCTCAGTTCTGCGTGATATTCGTTTGCACGCGACTCAGGGTCTCGACACGGCCCCACTCGAACGCATCGAACGCGCAGTGTCGCTCTATGAAGAGTCCAACCCGATGCTCGGTATGCGCGGAGTCCGTCTGGCGATTGTGATGCCCGAGATCTACCGGGTGCAGGTCCTGGCGGCACTTGAGGCGGTGCGCCGCCGTCTCGATGCGGGCGGCGACCCTCAACTTCATCTAATGGTGCCGCTTGTCGGGTCCGTGGAGGAACTGACTGTCGTGCGCAACATGATCGAGGAGGAGGTCCACCAGGCCGGTCGACTCCTGGAGGTCTCTGTAGGAACGATGATCGAACTCCCGCGGGCTGCACTGGTCGCGGATGCTATTGCGCTCCAGAGTGATTTCTTTTCATTCGGGACGAACGACCTCACCCAAACAACACTCGGGATCTCTCGAGACGATGCCGAGGAGGCGTTTCTCCGCACATACATCGATCGCGGCTTGCTGAGTGCGAACCCGTTCGAGACCCTCGATATCGATGGTGTCGGACAACTCATGAAGATGGCGATAACAAAGGCTCGATCCGTCAATCCCGAAATCAAGATTGGTGTGTGCGGAGAACACGGCGGCGATCCTGCCTCAATCGCCTTCTTCCACGCGATCGGCGTTGACTACGTGTCGTGCAGCCCGCCACGCATCGCTTCGGCTCGTCTCGCTGCGGCGCAAGCCGCCATCCGCGACAGCAAATAGCGCGCCGCTGCAGACAACGCGGCCTGTCAAGCGACTACAGCCGCCCGGGGCGAATCCCCGGTCCGAACCCGCGGACCGACGATCGGACCGTTACCTCGGTCGCGACAAGCTTGACGATTTCGGCCGGTTCCGGGAGTAGGCCCGGAACAACCCAGGCCAGCCCGACGTGCTCATCGCGGTACTTTTCGAGCAGCAACCCGAGAGCGGCCGCTATCTCACGCTCCTCCCCGACACGGTGCGCGGTCCCGGCGATCACAACTGATTCCCAGGTCTGTCCATCATCACCGATGGTCACGACCTCAAAACTCACATCAGGGATCTCGGTGATCGCCTGAAGCCTCCTACCGGGCGCCATTCGCATGTACACAACGTCTGCGTTGTGAGCAAAGGAGATCGGAGTGACGTAGGGTCGACCCTCCGCAATCACGCCGATGTGCCCAACCTTGGCGCGGTCGAGAATCGTCGATGCATAGTCATGTAGAGGACTCTCCATGACACCAACGTACACGAGACCCCCGGATCGCCATAGGACCGACTTACCCCTGCGTCGAGACCTGATAGTGATGAGGCACCCGGGCGCCATTTCCGCGACACACGACTACAGGTACTGGCCGGCTCCCGGTCGCGACGGGTCTGTCTTCTCAAGCGCCGGACGCCGACGCATCTCTTCAAGCTGTGCGGCCATCGAAGCTTGCTGTGACCACAAGGATGCCTGGATGCCGTGGAACAGTCCCTCCAGCCATCCGACAAGCTGAGCCTGAACGATGCGAAGCTCCGATTCGGACGGGGTATCGGAGGCTATCGGCTGGAAGATCTCCGACAGTTCCTCCCGAAGATTCTCACCGAGTGATTCCTTGAGCTGCTCAAGCGAACTGTCGTAGATCGCCAGCAGCCTCGCACGTCCGGCCTCATCGAGGGGGGCCTGGCGTGCCTCATCAAGAAGAGCGCGGGTCATCGAGGCGACACGAATGAGACGCGACGGTTGGGTAATCGCATCGCCCTCACTGCGGTCCTCGGCTTGCTGTTCATCCGGGCCATCGACGATCTGTGGCTTCACCGGCACGTCTTCACTCGTAGTTTGCTGATTGTCTTCGTTTCCATCCATGTTCACCAGGATACCGACCTTGACGAGCTTTCTGGTTGCTATGCGGTAGAGGAAGTCCGTACGCTCCTGGGATGGATGACACGACACCCACAGACGGAGCGGACGGGCCCGACGCGCCCGACCCTGATGCTCTCGAACCGACCGGTCCCACTCAGGAGCTAACTGCTGTGGACGCTTCTGTTGAGACAGATGACTTCTTCGTGGCAGATCTCGGCCCTGGGAATGAACCCAGCGAGAAATCTCGACGCCGCGGCAAGCCTAAACCTCCGACCGCCTTCAAGCAGCACCGCCGCAAGCGTTATCCACGGCTGCGCAAGATCGCGAAACGCTCGGGGATCGGGGTGCTTGTACTTGTCGTCGGGCTCCTCGTATTCATGGCCTGGTCCATGCGCCGACCGCTTCCAACGATCGATGGAGAGGTTGCCGTTCCGGGCCTCGTCGGTGAGGTGACCGTCATTCGAGACGAGCAGGGAATCCCCCACATCTATGCCGAGAACGTGAATGATCTGTTCCTGGCCCAGGGTTATGTGCAGGCCCAGGACCGATTTTGGCAGATGGATTTCTGGCGCCACATCAGTTCGGGCACTCTCAGCGAGATGTTCGGAAAGTCCCAGATCGAAACCGACGAGTTTCTCCGGACAATGGGATGGCGACAGCTTGCGGAGACGCAGTACGCTGAGGCCTCCGACATGAACCGCGTGGCGCTCGACGCGTATGCCGCGGGGGTGAACGCGTACCTCGCAGAACGGTCCCCGGCCGAATTGGACTTTGGGTACACGATCCTTGAGATGACCAACCGTTCCTACGATCCCGCACCGTGGTCGCCGGTGGACTCGCTGGCCTGGGGAAAGGTGATGGCATGGGATTTGCGAGGAAACATGGGCAACGAGATCGCCCGATCACTCCTGCTCAGTCAGTACACCCCGGAACAAGTCCAACAGCTCTTTCCCGACTACCCGGATAAGAATCCCCTCATCATCGGAGACACGAGCGGCAAGCGAACCTCCGCGACCGGGATCGACCCCGGTCCGGTGCAAATCGCCGATGCTCTCGAAGACGTGGTCGCGATGACTCGGACACTGGACGATCTCACCAAGGGCGGGACCCCCGGAATCGGCTCCAACTCGTGGGTAATCAGTGGCGACCGGTCGGTGACCGGCGCCCCTATCCTCGCCAACGACCCTCACCTGGGCATCCAGATGCCATCGATCTGGTACCAGTTCGGACTCCACTGCACACCCGTCACCGATGCGTGTCCTTACGACGTTGCCGGGTTCTCATTTCCCGGCGTGCCGGGTGTGGTGATCGGCCACAACGCCCGTATCGCCTGGGGTCTCACCAACCTGGGACCCGATGTCATAGATCTCGTCGTCGAACAAATCAATCCGGAAAACGCCAACCAATACCGTGTCAACGGCGAGTGGGTAAACATGAAGGTCCGCACGGAAACCATCATCGTCGCCGGCGGGAAAGACAAGACGCTCACGATTCGCTCGACACGAAATGGACCAATTATTTCCGGGGTGTTCGGCGATCTCGACGATTTCGGTGAGAACTCGGGACTGCCACTACCGCAGAACTATGCGATTGCGATGCGTTGGACCGCGTTGCAGCCGTCTCCCGGTATCACAGAAACGCTCCTGCGCCTCAACACCGCCGGCGACTTTGACGAATTCCGAGAAGCGTTGTCGTTCTTTGCGGTACCGGCACAGAACATGATCTATGCGGATATCGACGGCAACATCGGCTATCAAACTCCGGGAATGATCCCGATCCGGCGCAACGGCGACGGACGACTCCCGGTGCCCGGTTGGATCGATGACTACAACTGGGATGGGTTCATCCCGTTCGACGACCTGCCGACGCTGTATAACCCTGAAGAGGGGTACATCGTGACCGCGAACAATCCGGTCGTTGACGGTCGTTTCGATTACCTGCTGACGACTGACTGGACGTACGGATTCCGCGCTCGCCGACTCGTTGATCTTATCTCCGCCAACCAGCCGCTCGGCGTCGACGACATGGCATTGATCCAGTTCGACGCGTACAACCTCAACGCTGAGACGCTACGCCCCGGCATCCTCCGAGCAATAAACTCCAACACAGCAGTCGAGCGTGAGGCTCGCGCGATCCTCGCCGAATGGAACCTGCAGAACCGTGCTGACTCGTCCGGTGCAGCGATCTGGGCGGCGACGTGGCGGGCAATGCTGGCCTTGACGTTCCAGGACGAACTGCCCGAGTCCCTGTGGCCCGAAGGTGGATCCCGGTGGTTCGTCGTGATGGAAGCCCTCATGGGGGACCCGACGGATCCCTTCTGGGATAATCGGACCACATCGATCGTCGAAACTCGCGACGACATTCTGGCGCTTGCGTTCGCGAACGCGATCGCCGAGCTCACTGAACGCCTCGGCGATCGGCCCACGGCGTGGGAATGGGGTGACCTCCACCAGGCCGAGTTCCGTAACCAGACCCTTGGTGAGTCCGGCATCGGGCTGATTGAAGGGCGTTTCAACCGCGGCGGATTCCGGACGTCAGGCGGGGAGTCGATCGTGAACGCGACGGGTTGGAACCCGGTTGACGGGTACCGGGTGGACTGGCTTCCCTCGATGCGAATGATCGTCGACCTAGCAAACCTGGAGAACTCGCGCGCGATCCTTACGACCGGTCAATCGGGGCAGGTCTCCAGCGAACACTACATCGACATGGCTGTGGTCTGGGCCGCGGGCGGCAACTTCCCGATGCGGTGGGATCGAGCAGTCGTTGAGCAATCGGCCGAGGGAACTCTCCGACTCGTTCCTGCCCCATAGACGCGTCTCAGTATCGGTCGATCTCGCGCAGCCGGTCATCATCGATTCCGAGATGATGGGCCATTTCATGAAGCACGGTGCGTCGTATCTGAACTCGCAACTTCTCCTCGCTGAGTCCCATCGCCAGATGAGGTTCCATGAAGATCGAAATCCGATCCGGCATGGCACCGAAGTAGTTGCCTGCGCGATCCGGGAGCGGGATTCCGTGATATAACCCGAGCAGGTTGCCAAGAGCGGCCTGCTTGGCGTTCGGCCGGTCTTCCACGACGATGAGCACGTTGTCGACCTCGGCTGCAATGTCCGACGGTAGCCCGCTGAGCGCAGCGTCGACCAAAGTCTCAAACTCTGCCCTGGCCATGTTTTCTAACATCTCTTCGCTCTGGGTATCACTCCGCGCCACGACGGTCCAACCGTGGATAGTAGCGAGTCGTGACGTGCCCGATCGACCCCACGTCTCACAAGGTTTCACCACAACATTAGGCCGGGATTCGGAGAACCTTCACGCCGTTCTGAATTGGCGACCGTGGTAGCCGGTGGCGCCGTCGGGTCGGGGTGGCACCCGGTCTTCAACCTGGGTGAACCCCGTCCCGTCGGTAGCGCGAACCTTGGCGATGTGCCGCCCCGGTTCCAACACGGTTTCGATCTTCCACTGGACCCATGACTTGTCGGAGAGGACGTCCGAGAGCTCTGCTTCGATCCAGTCACCGTTGTTGATCGATACCTCAACTCGCTCGATTCCAAGTGTCGGGGCCCAGGCAACTCCCGCGACGATCGCCGGGGAACCCGGCACCTGCTCGTTGTTGCGGGGATAGTCAATGCGCGACATTGTTTTGATCGGTCCCAGCTTCGCCCACCCTCGGGGAATCCAGTAGCCGTTGAAGTCTTCCCACGACGTGAGCTCTATCTCGCTAAGCCACTTTGTGGCTGAGACATATCCGTAGAGACCCGGCACAACCAGACGGGCCGGAAAACCATGTGAAGCCGGAAGTGGTTCGCCGTTCATCCCAACGGCAATCATCGGCTCGCGACCGTCGTAGGCAATCTCCGTTGGGAATCCGCCGGTCCACCCATCAATGGATCGCCCGACAATCTGTCCTGCACCCGCCTGAATACCCGCCATGTCGAGGACGGCGGTGAGAGGCACACCGGTCCACAACGCGTTGCCCACGAGGTCGCCGCCGATCGTGTTCGATACACATTGCAGCGTCACGTACTCTTCGACAAGATCCATGGCATACAGGTTGTCGAGCGTCAGTTGGATCTCTTTGTCGACCATTCCGTGAACCCTCATGGTCCATGTGTTGGCATCGATCCGAGGCACCAGGGTGGCGGTATCAATGCGGAAGAATTCGTCGTTTGGCACGACCAGCGGAGAAATCCCGGGGATCTCAAATCCGGTCGGCATTGCCACGGTAACCGCATCACTCAATGGTACGTCCGGCAGCACAAGATCCGAGCGTATCTGCTCGGTTCGGTTGATGATCGACAGACGTCCGAGAAGCCCACTCAGCACCGCAACAACACTGCTGCCCGCCACCACTCTGAAGAACCGACGACGGTCGCCGACAACGTCGACAGTGTCGGGTTCGTCGAGCGAGGCTCGGACCCACTGCACCGCACGAAGCACGACCGCGAGAGCGATCCCGACGGCAAGAAGAATAGAGACCACCGTCAGCGGCACATTGACGAGTGGCCGGGTCGCGCCTGCAAGCACGCCAACAACAGCAAACGATGAGAAAGCAACGGCGGCAACCTGCGGTCGTTCAATCGAGGCTCTCCCGATCACGATTCCCAACAGAACCGAAATGATGGCAGTTCCGATCGCAAGCGCCCCCTTGTCAGCAGTTCCGAATACCGCGATACCGAAGTCTTTGACGAAAGTCGGTGAATAGTCAACGACATACGATCCCACGGACGAGACTGCCGATGGCACGCCACTGAAGATCCCGGCGAATAGTTCCGTAAGTCCAATCGCGAGTGCCGCACCGGTTGCCCCGATCCAACCGCCGTATGCTTTTTGTGTAGGGGGAACCATCGTCACGTTCTCCTTCATGGTGTGTTCACCCATTCAACGTCAAACGTGTCCGTTTGTGTCCTTACCAATGTGTGAACGGACGCTACGTGTCGTAACCGATCCATGAAAGGAACTTTTCCACCGGCCATGTGTTTACCACCTGTCCAGCCCGGACCCATACACGTCGGGCCTGCGCCGCACCCCACGTGACATGGTCGAGCTCTGCG
>BDTL01000066.1 GCA_002898115.1 bacterium BMS3Bbin02
GGGGTGCGAGGAGGGTAGGCGTGGTCGGTTACGGAGCACTCGAACCGGGTGGGAAGGTGCCGGTTAGGTCGGTCTGGTCCGAGGCGCACGCGGCTGCCAGAGGAGCCAGTATCGAGCCGGCGACAATCCATTGGGTGACTCGTAGCTGCAACCGTCGCGAGGTTGACCTCATCGGCAGAGGTGGGGAGCGTCTCGTGCCCGTGGCGGGAGCGCAATGCCGTTGGTGCGGGGTCGCCTTCGGGATATCCGGTGGGTTGCTGCCAGCCGTTTCTGATCGGTTCGGCTGTTCATCTCGTGTATCCACCTCCGCATGCCAGGTCTGATGCGAATACTACCGAAGTCGCTGTCTTGGAACCCGTGCGGTCTCTGCATCGACAGCTCGTTGCGGGTTTCTCGTTCACCGTCAAGCGGTCGTGGTGTATGGCGTACGTCTCGTTCGTGATCGGTGGTCTACCCGCATACGTCGGTGATGGCACCGGTAGTCGGGGTCTTGCGCGATACTTGTCGGTATGCGGTTGTCACTGCTGATCCTGGCGCTATCTCTTGTGGTCGCGGCGTGTGCGCCGTCGGGAACCACAGGGACGACACGGTCAGTGCCGGTTCAGCCGACGGGGGACGTGTCGTCGTCGCCATCAACCACGTCAACCCCCGAGAGCGGAGTTTCCACATCCACGACATCTTCGCCAACGAAGTCAACCCTGTCACCGGAGGAGGCCGCCGAGGTGGTCAACTATGCGGTTGTGGCTGAGAAACAGGCTCGGCGTCTGGCTGTCATCGATCCACATGGCACGTGCTCCGGTGATGGCGAGGTGTGTGAACTCGAGCCGGTTCGCACGATCGACCTCCCCGACCGTCCTCACAACATCACCAGTGTCGGCGCGATCGTCTTCGCCACGCACCCGGATACGGGTTCGATGTCTCGTGTCGATGTTGTCACCGGAGAGGTACTGACAACTCGTGTCGGTATCGAGCCTCACGACGTGAAGTACGACCCGATATCGGGCGCGCTCATCGTTGCGGACGAAGAGGGCGGCGAGCTCCTGTGGCTTGATCGCGACACCATGGTGGTGACCAATGTCCTTGAGTTGCCTGCCAAGCCGCACGACCTTCTGGTCAGCAATGGTGTCCTTTGGGTCACGATGATCGCCAGCGGAGACCTCGTTCGCATAACCGGCGAAGTCGTCGAGTTCCTACCAACCGGAGGGCTCCCGCATGACCTCATTGTTGATACTGACGGGTTGGTATGGTTTTCAAACTGGGGTTCTGACCGGCTCAGCATCTTCGATCCGGTCGCCGGGATCACCCCGGGTGCGCCCGCCGGCGTTGGCGAGCCGCAGCACTTCGCTGTCGCTCCCGACGGGGTGGTGTGGATTTCCGACATTGCGGGAGATGCCGTCGTTGGTTTCACCGCGGGGCAACCCACAACTGTTGCGGTGGGGGAGTCACCTCACCATGTCGCGTTCGCCGGTGACACCCTCGTAGTCGCGGTTAGCGGAACCGGCCAGGCGGTGTTCGTCGACGACGGAGTCGTCGTTGCCCGTGCGCAGCTAACGACTGGTCTTCACGGAGTAGCGATCGTCGAATTGCCGGCGCCGTTGGATCCCTGACCACACGTCGTGGTTCGTCTCAGGCATCGTGATCCGACCGTTTCCTTGGCTACATCACGGGTCAGCGCACGGTGTGACGGACCGGTAGCGTTACGATAAACGTCGCGCCGCCGCCGATCGTCGGCTCGTATCGGGCCCTGCCTCCGAGGGTCGCCGCCAGGCCGGCCACGATGGACAATCCAAGTCCGGTTCCTCCCCGTTGCCGGGTCTGCAGATCTTCCAGTTGTGTGAAGGGTTCGAACACCCTCTCGCGTCTATCGAAGGGCACCCCGGGTCCGTGGTCGATGACGAAAATGTGAACTTCATCGTCGCCTCGCGTCGTGCGTATCTCGATACTCGATCCCTCCGCATATCGAACGGCGTTGGACACGAGATTCGTGACTATGCGAGCCAGGTGGTCAGGATCGGTCTGGATGATCGGTACGTCAGGTTCTGTCGTGATTGTGACGGTTGTGGCGTCGCTCACTGCCACCAGTGACACAGTGTTGTGCAGGAAAGCAGTGATTTCAACAGCGGTCGGTCGGACCGGAAGCGCCCGGTTGTCGAGTCGGGATACGACAAGTAAGTCCTCAATCAGGGTCCGGAGTCGGTGTGCCTGGCGCTCAGCCGTCGCGACCAGTTCCTGTGCATTCGGATTGGGTGGGAGCAGTTCTGGCCGTTGCAGGGTGGCGAGAGAGCCAATGATCGACGTCAATGGTGTGCGAAGTTCATGGCTCACGACGGACACAAAATCCGTCTTCATAGTGGCGATCTCTTCGAGCCGGTCGCTTTGCTGCAGTGCCTCTTCATACCGCGCGATCTGACGGACCACCAGAGCTGTCGGTCCCGCCAGTGCTGTCAGCCGAGTCGTGTCTTGGGTTGTAAACGCTCCGGTTGTCTTATCGCCGATTACGAGAACACCAATTGTATGTTGTTCGATATCGAGTGGGACCATCGCGACTTGATGAACGCCGAGAGCGTTGAGCAGGGGGTCGGTTGGCTCTCGTTTGTCGACGAAATTGTCGACGTACGGTTCGCCGCTGATGAACACTCGTTGACCGTGCCCGGATTCGGACAGGCTGAACGCCATGGCCTGCGTCTTCTCGGAACGACCATGGACCCAGACACGTCGGATGAGGTTGAGTCGTTCGTCGTCACCTGACCACAGAAGCACCCCACCGACCGTTGCGCCGATGGCCTCGGCGACGCGTCCGACGAGGCGCGGCAATACCTCGTGAAGGCTGCCACCGGACCCAATCATTCTGGAGATCTCGTAGATCGAAGCAACATCGTCCTCGCGGTCCTGCAACCCGACGATGCGTTGGTCGATGCGCAACATCTCTTCCTCCGCAATGAGCAGGAGTTTTTCGACACCGACGCGAACTCCAATGACGGCCATGATGACCAGTGCGAAGACTGCGACCCGCATTGCAAGGCCGATCGCGTCAACCGGCGGGAATGGGGTTTCGGGGAGCACATATCCGGCGATCGCCAGACCTCCGACGATGGCTACAAATCTTGGTTCTGCGAGCAACGCGGCGGAGGTGACGACGGGGATGAGGTAGGCGCCGAAACGTAGACCGGGGTCAGCAAGGTCCGGGATGCCGGTGAGAACCCCAAGTACGGCGAACGCCCACACCAGCCCGACCACCTTGGCCTGGCCGTACGCCCGCCAGGCATCCCAGCGAAACAATGTCGCCGCCGCAACCGCAATGACGGCGGCAATGACCGCACCACGCGACGCGGCGAGTTCGTTGGTATCGCGGAGAACCTGGATGTAACGGGCAACGACGAGCCAGCTTCCAACGAGCGCGATACGTCGTGCCCCGCGCTGATAGTGGCCCAACGCGCCGGCGATGTGATCGGTCGCGATCAAGCGTTCCTGTGTCGTTCCGGTAATGTTCTTCATATGGCTCGTGTATTAGTTCTTTTCGGCGGCACCTCAGAGGAACATGAGGTCTCCTGTGTCTCCGCCGTTGCTGTTGTCGACGCGCTCCAGGCGTCCGGGCACCGCACAATCGGTCTCGGTATTGCTAGGTCCGGTGAGTGGTTCATTGCAGACGTGGACCGTCGGCCCTTCCGGGCGGAGGGGCGTCGCGCCGAGTTGACCATTCCGAGTGGGACGCTCAGGGCGGGCGAGGACGTTGTAGCGTTCGATGTCGTCTTTCCGGTTCTCCATGGACCATTCGGCGAAGACGGAACCATCCAGGGCATGCTTGAGGTGGCTGGCATTCCCTATGTCGGACCGGGTGTGAAAGCGTCCGCTGTAGCGATGGACAAAGACATGACAAAGAGGCTCGCTTCGCACGCCGGTATCGCTGTAGCCGAGAGCGTCACCGTGGCGATTGAGGAGTTCGCTGCCGACCTATACGGCGTTGTCGAAAAGGTAGTTGCGGTTACCGGGTATCCAGCTTTCGTGAAGCCCGTGGAACTCGGTTCATCGGTCGGCATCACCAAGGCCACTGATCGGCAATCCCTCGTGCAGGGTCTCAAGACCGCGTTCTCACATTGTGATCGAGTGATCGTTGAAGAGTTCATTCGTGGACGAGAGATTGAGGTAGCTGTCACCGACGGGCCGATCGCGTCCGTGCCCGGCGAAGTGGTACTCGAAGCGGACTGGTACTCGTACGACGCAAAATACAAGGATGACACGAGCCAGTTCATCACCCCGGCGGCTTTGTCCGGACTCCAAACGAGCGAGGTGCAAAGTCTTGCGGAACGCATGTTTGAGGTGTTGGGATGTCGTGGTCTGGCGAGGGTCGACTTCTTCCTCGAAGAAAGCGGCCGCGGTTTCATTCTCAACGAAGTGAATACAATGCCCGGATGCACCCCGATCTCGGGATTCCCGATGATGGTTGAGGCCTCGGCAATGTCGTTCGCCCGGGTGTGCTCGGACCTGGTAGACCGCACCGTGCGCGACAGTCAGACGTCCTGAAGACGACTGCGCCTGTGGTACCCACGGCGTCGGTTGTGGGCGATGTCGTTGTAGGACGTCAGAACGTAATGACGGGACAGGTCAGCGTACGGGTGATTCCCGGCACAGCCTGAACCTTTGCAACAACCATTTTGCCGAGCGAGTCGACATCGATTGCCTGGGTTTGGACGATAATGTCGTAGGGGCCGGTTACCGCCTGGGCGCTGATGACGCCATCGATGCTTCCGATGGCGTCAACGACCGTCGAGGCTTTGCCGACGTCTGTTTGGATGAGCACGTACGCAGCTACCATGTGGGCCGCCTTTCCTTGCGTCTTGCAGATCATCCTACCCCAGAGCTTGGCTGTGGTGATGGGCGCCGTTCTTAGCTACCGTCGGATCCGAAGCGTAGGTTCACAGCGTAGGTATCCTCGCCGCGTATTTCCGTCGAGAAGTTGACGCGTTGTCCCTGTCGGAGGAGGCGGAACGCTGATCCCGCAAGGGCCCCGGGACCCAGCACATATTCGGTTCGGTCAGCGTCGGATACGACCAGACCGAAACCCGTGGCGGGATCGTAGACCTTGACGACACCTTGCACCGTCAGACCTTCTCGACCTTGCCGGACTTCAGGCACGATGTGCAGACACGCAGCCGCTTGGAGTTCGACCCGTCCTTGACGCGGACACGTTGGATGTTCGGGAGCCACCGACGGCTCGACCGCTTATGAGAAAAACTAACCTGTTTGCCGAACCACGGCTCTTTGCCGCAGACGTCACAACGATACGCCATGGTGGGGGAACCTCCTCGGGCGGCCGGAATTGTAACACGTTGTTGGTTGGTCAAGTCCTCCGCGGTGTCTCGAAGGGATCCTACAATCTTCTCATGGCCGGACGTCACCTCTCGTTTCTTCATGGGATCCCCGTCGACAAGGTCGCCGGTGTCGGTCCGGCTGCCATGAAGAAGCTTGCTTCTGCGGGCGTCCACAGCGTTGCAGATCTTCTGCTCCATGTCCCGCGCCGGTACCTTGATCGGTCACAGCTCTTTGACCTTGCGGCCGTACCACTCGGCGAGGAGGTCACCGTCGGTGGCACCATCTTGTCGGTGCAGCAGCGGAGAATCTCGAGGGGTCGGGTGATGACGACCGCCACAATCGGAGATGACACGACCGTGATGTCCGTCGTGTGGTTTAACCCATACATCAAGATCAAGGAGGGCGAGGAGCTGCTGTTGTCAGGAACGGTTGAGAGGTTCCGCGGGCGCCTTCAGATGAAGAGTCCCGACATTGATCGTCTTGAGAATGATGATTCGCTGGTCACCGGTCGGGTTGTCCCGGTGCATCCGAGCCTGGCGGGGTTGACCCCGTACAAGCTCAGGGCGGCTATCTCGAACGCACTGGCGCGGTCCCAGCCGATCGGGGAGGTACTTCCTGAAGACCTGCTTGACCGTCTCGATCTCATGGACCGTGCAACGGCGTTCCAGAACATTCATTTTCCCACCGCGGTCGAGCACGCATATACCGCGCGGCGCCGTTTGGTTTTTGACGAGTTGTTCCGGTTGGAACTCTCACTTGCACTGCGCAAACATGCCCAGCAGACCTCAGCCACCGGTGTCCGGCATGACTCGACCGGTACGACCGTTGATGCGTTCACCGGCGTTTTGCCCTACACCCTCACGGGAGCCCAGGAACGGTCGATCACTGAGATTCAAACGGACATGGTGGCTCCCCATCCGATGCATCGCCTGCTCCAAGGTGAGGTCGGGTCCGGTAAGACGGTCGTTGCCGTGGCGGCGCTGCTCACCGCGGTGCAGGGCGGCTATCAGGGGGCCGTGATGGCGCCGACAGAGGTCCTTGCGGAGCAGCACTTCTTCGGCACGGTTGATCTCCTTGAGGATGCCGGCTTGAAACCACCGCTGTGCACACCGACGGGCGAAACCGGTACTGAGAGCCTCTTCGACAACGGTGCTGATGATTCGGTTGGCGGTGTTCGGGTTGCGCTGCTCACTGGTAGCAGGGCGTACACCAACTTCGTGGACGGGAGTGCCAAACGTGCGGATGTCGTTGCCTGGATCGCCGATGGAACCGTTGACGTGGTTGTTGGCACTCACGCGCTGATCCAGGATTCGCTGTCATTTGCGAACCTCGGTCTCGCGGTCGTTGATGAGCAGCATCGATTCGGGGTGTATCAGCGGGTGCAGCTGCGCGACAAGGCAGAGGGTTATGATCCGGACCTCCTCATCATGACTGCAACACCGATTCCCCGAACGCTCGCGATGACGTTGTACGGGGATCTCGATGTTTCGGTGCTCGACGAGATGCCTC
>BDTL01000067.1 GCA_002898115.1 bacterium BMS3Bbin02
AAGCGTGGGGAGACTTCGGTTCCTCCACAACAGGGCTTTCAGGGGTCGGGGTTGCAAGAAGAGTTCCTACCAACAACACCGCGGTGACAATAAACAAGGCATCCTCCTGGAATGCACCTGCCGCACAAACGGAACGGACCTCGTGTCCGATCCGCCACACCTCGGCAGATACAGAAGAGGAAGCATAGCGACTCACCGTAGTTATGCAACTACTTTCTGTGGTCGCATTACCCCCTGACTTCCGTAATAGGAACGGCGCTACGCTCGGGAAGCCCACCAGTCATCCAACAATGTGAAGGCCTCCTCTTTGGAGAAAGGACCCTCGTCAAGGCGGCGCTCCAGCAGCATCTTCATCGCCTCGCCAATCAAAGGACCGGAACTGAGACCGAGATGGTCCATGACCTCACGACCGTCGAGTGGTGGCCGTATGGCATCGAGTTCCTCCTGGGCCCGTAGGGCAACAATGCGTTCCTCCATCTCGTCGATCCGTCGCGAGATGTTGGCAGCACGCTTGACGTTTCGTGTCGTGACATCACAACGCACCAATTCGTTCAAGCTCTCAAGAAGATCACCGGCGTCGCGCACATAGCGACGGACCGCAGCGTCGGTCCAACCCATCTTGAACGTATGCGGACGCATGTGAAGAAACACGAGCTGCGACACGTCTTTGGTCACTTTCTTGGGATACTTCAACTCATTCATCCGATATCGCGTCATCCGGGCACCAACGACTTCGTGATGGTGGAATGACACCCCATGTTCAGCAAACTCCCGGGTCCGTGGTTTCCCAATGTCGTGAAATAGCGCCGCGAGACGCAATACGAGGTCCGGGGACGTTTTCTCGACGACCGCAATGGTGTGGGCAAGCACATCTTTGTGGCGATGTACCGGGTCCTGTTCAAGTGCAAGGGCGGGCAGCTCGGGAACGAAGGCATCGGCAAGACCGGAGTCGACAAGCGCGGCGAGTGCAACACCTACGTCATCACCGACCAGTAGCTTGTCGAACTCGTCACGAATCCGCTCTGCTGAAACGATCGACAGCCGCTCGGCCATGTTCGATACACTTGTCAGCCCTGCGGGATCCGGTGTAAACCCGATCGTCGACATGAAGCGGAACAGTCGCAGCATCCGCAGGGGATCATCACCGAACGAGATCTCGGGCGTACTCGGCGTTCGCAAGACGCGCGCAACAAGGTCAAGTAGCCCCCCATGCGGGTCAACCATGTGTGGCTCATCATCATCGGTAGGCAGAGCCAGAGCCATTGCGTTGACCGCAAAATCTCGACGGGAAAGATCCTCTTCGATCGTATCGGAGAACGAAACGTGGGGTTTACGCGACTCGTCACGATACGTTTCGGAACGGAAGGTTGTTATCTCATAGATCTGGCCGTCGCGCACGACCCCGATCGTTCCGAAAACCTCGCCCACCAGATACAGATCGTCCGCCCACGATCCCACAATCCGCTTGACGTCATCTGGACGAGCCGCTGTTGTGAAGTCGAGATCTGGACTCGACCGGTCAAGCATTGCGTCGCGAACACTTCCACCGACCAGATAGAGGCGGTAGCCGTCCTGGGCGAAGAGCCGCGACAGCTCAACCGTGGGTGAGCCGGGGGCAAGCAGCGGTTCAAGGCGGGGAGGAATCATCTTCTCGTGAGGTTACCGGTTCGAGGTTGCGCTAGCCCGTTACGAGCGCCAGCTGCTCGCCAGCGCGTCAGCGTATTCGTTCCACCGGTATCCGCTGTGGGCAGCTATCCACTCGATTGAGATCTCCGGTCGTTCTGTGATCGAGTAATAGGCTCGTTTCACCAGGTCGAGATTCTCGACCGGGCCGCTCTTGCGCTTCCATCCGCGTTTCTCCCAGCCGGCAGCCCACTCGGTGAGTGTTTGGACAGCAAGCCGCGAATCGGTGTAGATCGTCGCCGGTGTGTTCGAGGGAACGATCTCAAGAGCCGCGATTATTGCAGTGAGTTCCATCCGGTTGTTGGTCGTATCAGGATCTGTCCCGGAGAGTACGTCGACGATTTCGTTGTCGATAACGTACACCGCGCCCCACCCACCCGGACCGGGGTTGGGCACACTCGATCCGTCAGTAAAGACACCCGACGTCGGACCATCAGTGAACATCCGAAGAACCTCATCCGTCGTCAAGGTTCGCGTGGCGCTGATGCTCTTTCCGGCCTTCTTAGCGGAACCTCGGTTCGATGCCCCCTTCGAGGCACGCTGTGTGTTCCCCCGGCAATCCATGCACTGAGTCGGCTCCCAACCGGGATAGCGGTCGAGGACGTGGTCGGGCAGGGAAAACGAAGAGCCGCAGGTGCGGCAGGTAAATGAGTCCATGGGGGACGAGATGATAGCGGCAGTAGCTCGTGCGGTAGCGCTTCTCAATCCTGGACATGAAAATCGGGACAACTCGAGAGTTGTCCCGATTTCATTCGCGCCAGCCCCGGCTGTGAGATGTCTGGAGAGCTACTCAGCTCGCCTGTGTGTGAGAGAGCAACCCGGAGTTTTGGGCAGCTAGCTTGAAATCTGCCGGATTCGTCGAGTTCACGAGTCCGTCGTTGAACGAGACCAGTCCTCTCCGAAACGCGTCAAGGATCGCTTGATCAAATGTTTGCATTCCGTAGTACTCGCCGTCGGCGATAACCTCGACAATGCTGTGGGTTAGTGCCGGATCGACAATCCTGTCAAAAATCCGTTCGTTGTTGACCAATATTTCGACCGCAGGGATACGCCCACCGTTGTCGATCATTGGTAACAGCCGCTGTGACACGATTCCGCGCAGGGAACCAGCGAGGATCAGACGAATCTGTGCCTGCATGGCCGCCGGGAAATAGTCGATGATTCGGTTGACTGTCTCGGTGGCATCAATAGTGTGCAGTGTTGAAAGAACCAGGTGGCCGGTTTCAGCTGCTCGAAGAGCGGACTCGACAGTTTCCCTGTCCCTCATCTCACCGATCAGGATCACGTCCGGATCTTGACGCAAAACACGGCGGAGGCCCTCAGCGAACGATGTTGTGTCGACACCAACCTCACGTTGGGAAACGAGCGACATCTTGTCGGAGTGGAGGATCTCGATGGGATCCTCAAGGGTGATGATGTTTGCACGACGGGTCGTGTTGATGTGGTCGATCATTGCCCCGAGAGTCGTGGTCTTCCCCGACCCTGTAGGCCCGGTTACAAGGACCAGGCCACGCTGATGCTGGCACAAGTCACGAATCACGCTCGGAAGACCGAGTTCGTCAAAGTTCTGGCTGGCCGGACTCACCGAGCGCATCACGATGTTCACCGAACCCCGTTGGCGGTAGCAGTTGACCCGGAACCGGCCGATGTCGGACCGACCGTAGGCAAAGTCCGCTTCGTTGGTGGCGTCGAATCCGGCACGGACACGATCGGACATCAGATGATGGGCGACCTTCTCGGTGTCGGAAGGTTTCAGTGTCGGAAGGTTGGAGAGATGAAGCTCTCCGTTCACGCGATATGCGGGTGGCGATCCGACTTTTAGGTGGAGGTCGGAGCCGTCGACAGAGGCGAGCTTCTTGAGAAGCTCGTCAACGGTTGGTAATCCATCAAGCACTCTGATATCCCCTTTTGGTAACACGGCGCTGTGTCACTTATCGGAATGCTCCGAGAGTTTCTTAACCCGAGATATCGAGCGCCAAACCAAAGTGGTTGCTGACCTCACGAGCCGTCATTCGGGCAATCCGCATCGCCGTCGACACTCCGTGATCCGCAACGGGGGTCACCACAGGTGTATCGAGTCCATGAATGGTGTCGGCGACCGAGGCAGTGATCGCGTCAAGGTTGTATCCGCCTTCCAAGAACAACACGGTTCGACCATTGCCAACCACGCCCGCCATCATCGACGCCATCTCGCGATAGTCATCTCGGACAAGCGCGATACCGGCTAATGGGTCGTCACGATGGGCGTCGTACCCGGCACTGATGAGGAGCCAGTCAGGGGACCACTCTTTCAGCAGCGGAACAATGGCGTGATAGAACGCCCACCGGTACGGGTGTCCATCGGTGCCGGTGGGGAACGCGAAGTTGAAGTTTGTCCCGGCGCCGGGTCCTGCACCGGTTTCATCGATCCAGCCACTTCCCGGGTACGCCGGGAATTCGTGCAGGGAAACATAGAGGACGTTCGGATCTTCGTAGAACGTGTCCTGAGTACCGTTGCCGTGATGCACATCCCAGTCCACAATGGCGACCCTGTTTCCACGGTCAGTGAGATAACGGGCGGCGACCGCAATGTTGTTGAACAGGCAGAAGCCCATCGCTCGATTGACGAGAGCATGATGTCCCGGGGGACGTGTGACGATGAATGCCGCGTCGCCCTTCGCATCCGTGAGATCGTCAACTGCCTGAACACCTGCGCCCGCCGAGCGCAATGCCGCCTCCCACGAATCTGCAACAACGGGCGTATCCGCATCGAGGGCCCCGCCGCCGGCCCGGCAGAAGCGTTCAATAGCATCGATGTACTCGGCGGCATGCACGAGCCGAAGATACTCACGGTCGATCACCCCGGCCGTTACATCAACAACGTCAACTCCCGATGCGGCAATACCGGCGAGGGTGGCCGCAACGCGAGCCGGGCGCTCCGGGTGACCAACACCTGTGTCGTGAAGCAGGCTTGCCTCGTGCGTGTAGACCAGTAGTTTCATTGACCCTGATACTACGCCCGCCGGCGCGTTTGCTCCCAGCGTGGGTTCTTGCGAACGATCCCTCGTCGACAGCGCAGGTGTCGTACACCTCCGCTGTAGTGTCACAGTGAGCAGCGAGATGGCGACGAGAGGAGTGGGAGAACGGCGTGGGTGTGAAGGACGTTTTTCGCGAGCTGCACGACACGGGTTTCTTCGTGATGCCCAACCCCTGGGATGTTGGGTCGGCCGTCCGTCTCGAAGGTATGGGATTCAAGGCCCTCGCAACCACTAGCTCGGGACATGCTGCTTCACTCGGTCGCCAAGACCAAGAGGTCCGGTTCGATGAGCTCTGCGAGCACGTCACTGCTCTGACCGCTGCTGTCGGTGTACCGGTAAACGTCGACGCAGAACGGCTTTTTGCTGATACACCGGACGAGTGCGCCACAAACCTGGTGACACTTGCTCAATGTGGCGCTGCCGGCGTCTCTGTCGAGGACTACAACCCGGCAACCGGTACGATCGAATCGGTCAACGTGTTTGTGGAAAAGCTCGAAGCCTGCGTTGTGTCCGCCCGTGATCACGGGATCGTGCTCACGGCTCGCGCTGAAAATCATCTCTACGGCATCGACGACCTCACCGACACGGTTGCACGACTCCTGGCATTTCGAACCGCTGGTGCAGACGTCGTTTACGCCCCCGGACTCACCGAGTCAGTGGACATCGGCCGAATCGTGGATGAGGTGGGAGGTCCGGTGAATGTACTACTTCGAGAATCCGGGCCGACCGTCTCCGAACTGGCAGCCATGGGTGTCCGCCGCGCCAGCACCGGCGGCATGTTGGCGAACGTTGCGTACCGAGCAATGCAGCGATCCGCTCAGGACCTTGTGTTGTAGTCCCTTCATCAATCCGCCTCCACATCCCATGAATTGATACGATGTGTCTACCAGCACATCTCCCGAACCCGGACCGACGAGACGGGACCGTTCGGTCTGCCACCACGAACGTCTTAGGACTTTGGAGGTACCAGATGATTGATACCAAGGCAACGGTCGCTGCAATCATGATCGATTGTCACGACCCGGACGAACTGTTCGCCTTTTGGTCCGAGATCACCGGCATCGAAATCGCACAACGTTACCCCGGCTACATATTCACAACACCCTTTGACGGCAACTCGATTCGACTGGCCTTCCAGCAGGTCGCCGAGGACAAAACTGTCAAGAACCGGTTACACCTTGACTTGAATCATGAGAACCCTGAGGAGCTTATTGCGGCCGTGCAACAGCTCGGAGGATGGCGCGTGCAAGATCATGAGATTGATGGTTTCGGTTGGACTGTGCTCCAGGATCCCGAAGGCAACGAGTTCTGCGTCACCGCCGCCGATTAACACCCTACGGAACCAGCGGCGCTTCAATCACGATATCGGCGCCCACGTCGTACAACACCGCGTCGAACGACCACCACAGCTCACCCTCGATGAACGTGTCGGACGCTCCCCGCCGTACGACGCCATCAGCATCAATCCAGAACTCGAGGAATGTGTTGATTTCCGGTTCGGATGACGAGAATGAGTCTTCGAACGGAAACGGACGGTACCAACCCACCGGAACACCGTCGATTTCCTCATTGCCGAGCCATTCTGAAGCGGTGATCCACGAGGAGAACCCGTCGAGCATCGAATAGACGATCGGCGGCGTATACAACCCGAAAATGGCACCTCCCGTGTCCTCTGTCCACTCCCCGCCCTGCTCCCGCCGGTACTGCCGATCATCGATGAGGAGCACTTCAAAGATCGGATCCCCTCTGTCAGAAGTGTTCGGACTGACCCAACGGGCATGAAGGGTGACACTGTCCTCATTGGCACCTTCGATCACATCGGTTTCAATGACGTACTCTCCCGTATCCTCTCCACCCGCCAATCCGGGAGCCGTGAAGGTCGTCCGCATTCGATAGGTCGGTAC
>BDTL01000068.1 GCA_002898115.1 bacterium BMS3Bbin02
TTGCCTTCAGCCAACACGCCGACACCCTGTACACCGACATTGCATACCAATCCGGGGATGTGTTGTTGTTCGGCAAGGAGTCGACCGGTCTGCCAACCGGAGTAACCACCCACGAGGCAATAACCGAACGTGTGCGGATCCCGATTGCCGTCGGAGGAAGAAGCCTCAACCTGGCGAACGCAGCCGCCGTTGGCATCTACGAAGCTTGGCGGCAGAATGGGTTCGAGGAGGTAGTCACCGTTGAATGAGAACGCCCGAGAAATCGAACGTGTTGCTGCTGACATGTGGCGACCAGAGCGTGTCGAACGTTTTGGTGCGTGGAATGTCGGGTACGCCGCCGGCTACTCGCGGCGGGCTAATTCTGCGATATGGGTAGGTCCCGGCATCGACGGTCTCGATGACGCCGCGGACTGGTTACGCGAGCACAACGTGCGCCCGACGGTTCGCCTCACCTCAGAGCTACCTCCGGACGTTGATGAGTCGTTGCGGTCCCGGGGATGGGCCCTGGGCGGCCCAACGTTGGTGATGGTGCGTGACGTCGGCGAGCCGGTTGAGGTACCGGGGCTGAAGGTCATGGACTATCCGAACCACGAATGGTTTAGCCATGTGAGGATCGTGGCGGGCATACCGGAGAACCTTGAAGGCGGTTGGCGGGGGATTCTGAGTAGGGCGCCACGACCGCGCGGGTTTGTGATTTCGTCCGAGAATCCGATAGTTGCCGCCGGCGTCGGATTCATGTCCGGTCAGTGGCTGGGGTTGTTCCAGCTTGGTGTCATGCCGAAGGCCCGGCGCGAGGGATGGGGCCGAAAGACTGTCGATGCGTTGACGACATGGGGGATCGAAAAGGGCGCCACGAAGGTCCTGCTCCAGGTCGCCGCAGACAACTCACGGGCGCTGCCGCTGTACCGTCGGATGGGGTTTACTACCGAATACGAGTATTGGTACCGCTCAATCGGGTAGCGTAGGCCCATGGTCTATGCAACGCCCGTCAAGGTTCGGTTCTATGAGCTCGATCCCTACAACCACGTCAACCATTCTGTCTACATCCAGTACTTCGAGGTCGGGCGTGTCGATTTTCTCCAGGGAATCGGCTATCCGATGGACGCACTTGCGGATCAGGGTTTGCGGTTTGTAGTCACCGGGATCGACACGAAGTTCCTCAAATCCGCCGGCCCGGATGACGAGCTGCTCGTCACAACGCAGGTCATTGAGCAGCGGCGGGCATCGTCGACGTGGTACCAGGAGATCCTGCGTGGCAACGAGATGATCTGCACCCAGCGGATTTCGGCTGCGGTTACGAACCTTGAAGGCCGTCCGACGCGGGTCCCCGAACATCTCCAGCAAGCCCTGGAAGCCGGCCCTCCGGCTGCTGCCACTGAAGCGTAGGCATGAAGAAGGGGTCGACCGATCCGGCCAACCCCTCCCAGATAGTCGCGAGTATTTGGTGCCTTTACTCGCTGTCGCCGCCGACTCCCGGTAGCTTGATGCCCGCATCTTTGGCGTTTGCGTACGCTCCGTAGGCCACGGCGCCCGACGCCAGAATTCCGAGAAACAGGCCGATGGATGCACCACTCGTTTGTGTCAAAAGGCGCAAAAGCACCAAAGCGAATCCAGCGATGCCGAGGTACATGCCAAGCGCGTCCGCAGACGTTTCGCCAGCTGAGATGTCCTGTATGTCTAGCGCCTTGAGCACGATGAGTACCGCGCCCGCGATGGCTAGGAAGGACCCACCCCAGGCCCAAAACTGTGCACCAAAGGCGTTGATGGAGAACCCGAAGCCCCCGAAGGAGGCGCTATACCAAGGCAGGAAGAGGTTGACGATAAGCAGCGCCCCGGCCCCTCCGGCGATTTTCTGATTCTGATTGAGCTTTGAAAGATCCACGTGGGCACCCATCTGTAGTCTGTATGAGCGGTCTTCTAGCACTGAGCGTAGTCGGAGAGGGGTGGGCGGCGCATGTAGCGACGATTCGAGCGCTCTCACCCGACGGTCCGATGCTGTAGGGTCGTGGCGGGCGTGGCGAGAGGAGAGCACATGCGTCAACACCGGCTTGTCGATTGGGCGGTGTTATCGGTCGCAAAGCCGCACGGAGTCGTCGTGAACGGTCTCGACCTCGTGGTGGTGCGGTGGCCGGGTGAAGAGAACGTTTCGGTGCTCTACGGGAGGTGTTTGCACCGTGGTGCTTTGCTGGGGGACGCGTCCGTCGAAGGCGACGATATCGTCTGTGGCTTGCACGGATGGGATTTTCAGTACCGGACCGGGATCAGCGGGTACAACCCGACCGAGCGCTTGTTTCGCTTCTCGTCCTGGATCGAAGATGGAGGAGTGTTCGTAGACCTCGACGAGATTGATGTCTATCTGATCGAGAACCCGCAACCGTACGACCGCTCCAGCTACCAGGGTGCGTATCAGGACTTCAGCGGTACTCCCGTCGAGCCCCATGTCAGGGCGATCCGTGAGATGGCGTCGCATGGGCTTGACCGTCTTGGCCATCACGGTGCGATGGGCGCAATGGGTGTTCCGGCTAACGAACTGCCGAAGTGGGATGACATCCAGATCGTGACTGCACAGCTCGCTCGTCCACCGCTTCTCGATGATGAGCCGGTGGCGACCTCTGTCGTGATCGGCAGCCGCGCGGCAAGATCGCTTGAGTTGGACATTCCCCTGTTTGTCTCGGACATGAGCTTCGGATCGTTGTCTCGAGAGGCGAAGGTGGCGCTGGCAAGGGGCGCCGATCTAGCGGGAACCGGGATCTGCTCGGGAGAGGGCGGCATGCTCGCAGACGAGCAGGCTGCGAACAGCCGGTATCTCTACGAACTCGCCTCGTCGCGGTTCGGGTTTTCGTGGGACAAAGTTGCCCGCGCTCAGGCTTTCCATTTCAAGGGCGGGCAGGCGGCGAAAACCGGGACCGGTGGTCATCTGCCTGCGAACAAAGTCACTGCTGAGATAGCTGACGTGCGCGGACTGGAACCGGGCCAGGACGCAATCTCCCCGTCACGCTTTCCCGAGTGGACAACGCCGGCGGAGATTGCGGAGTTCGCGGACGAGGTTCGTGAACGAACGCGTGGTATCCCGATCGGCTACAAACTGTCGGCACAGCACATCGAAGACGACCTTCAAGCTGCCCTGGAGGTAGGTGTCGACTATGTCATTCTCGACGGCCGCGGGGGAGCGACAGGTGCTGCGCCGCTGTTGTTCCGTGACAATATTTCCGTACCGACGATTCCTGCGCTGGCTCGCGCCAGAAGGTTCCTCGATGAACATGCTCCCGATGTCACACTTGTCATAACCGGCGGGTTACGCACGCCAGCCGATTTCGTGAAGGCACTCGCGCTCGGAGCGGACGCGATCGCGCTTGCGAATGCTCCGCTGCAAGCGATCGGGTGCCTCGGCATGCGTGCATGCAATACCAACAATTGTCCGGTCGGTATCGCTACCCAGCAGGAGCACTTGCGCGAAAGGCTGCCCGTAGAAGAAGCGGCAGAACGGCTACAGCGCTATTTCGGCGCGACTGTCGACCTTATGAAACTGCTGGCCAGGGCATGTGGGCATTCGAGCCTGGGGGACTTTTCGGTGGACGATCTCACCACCTGGAAACCAGAGATGGCAGCACTCAGCGGCGTAACCTTTAGCGGCGTGCAGACTTTTCGATAGGTGAGCTATCGGTACGGTTGAGGATCGCTCGGATCGGTTGTCGGATCGGTGTCGAGGTCGTTGATTGGATAATCTGGAGTCTCGCCGTATGTGTTTGGTCCCGGAGAGCCGGGGTTCGTGAGCATCCAGAGGATGACAAAGATTCCGACGATCGGTATGAGCCCGATGAACAGATATGCTCCGGAACGGTTGGTGTCGTGGAGTCGTCGAACCGCCACCGCGAGGCCGGGCAGGAGTGTGCCGAGTCCGAAGACGATCTGAAGGGTGGATGGCCCGCTCGCGTTGAACCCAAAGGCGATCCTCAACGCCAACGATCCGGCATACAGGAACAGGGCGAACCACCAGTACTCGGGCCGACTGGCCCTCCCCGAGAACGTTGCGTATTTGGAAAAGCAGGTGTAGATAGATTCGGTGAAGGTCACCAGGTCTCCTGTGGGTCTCGCGCGACACGTGAACGGGTACCAAGAGCGTAACGGGTTGAACCCTGGACGCGAAGAATCGGCCATCCCGGAGGCGAGGGCGGGCCGATTCTTTGCTGATGTGGCTGATCTATTTGTTGGATATGGCGGGCAAATCCGGGCGGTCGATGCGACGCTCACGAATGAGGTCGGCAACGTGCGCTCGGGCTCCATCAATGCTGAACAATTGGTTCATGTGTAGCCCCTTTCTCTTCTAACTCTGTTCGTTCAAGAAACGTTCCAGAAGCGGTCCCGCATCTGCAATATTCCTTGTTCTGATCTCGTAGTACTTGTCGTCGTCCGTGACAACGACGCGTACGAGGCCGGCGCTGCGTAGGGCGCCGACGTGGTGGTGGGTGGTTGACTTTGCGAGACCCATGCGGTCCGCAAGGTCGCGCAGGGTGATGCCACCCTTGGAAATGTGTTTCAGCATTGCGAGTCGCTTCTCGTCGCCAACCGCCTTGAAGAGGTTGACCAAATAGCGCGGGGGAGCGTCGGGATCGGCGTTAAGCACGTCGTCGGTCACTGAGTAACACACGATCCGGGTGCCCGCAGCCTCACTGATCAGCGCCCACGGGCGAATGACAATCGACGGAATAAGGAGGATTCCCTCGACGCGAGGCCCCATGTCGAGGGTCACGCCGTTGGTTGCTTGTTCAACCAGATCAGTCGGTGACATGCGGCGTGATAGGGCCCGTTTCTCCTCGACAGACCGCTGGAGTATCGGCATTCGGTCGGTGAGAGCGGGTTCAACGTCCGCGGCGTACATCGTGAGGATGTTGCCGATACTCGCGGCAAGCTCGGCGTTGGATAGATCAAGGAGTGCGACCAGGTGGGTCGACGCGTTGCACGCTTCCAGAACCGCTTCGGTAGCTGTTCGATCACCGGAACAGGCGGCCTTCATCGTTTCGGCGTCGCAATCTTCAACACCCATATGGGTGATGAGCAACCTGCGAACGGTTTCACCGTCGATGAACTCGGCAAGTTCGGTCACCGTCGTGATATCGGTCGCAGCGACAACACCGAAAAGGGCCGGCCACAATGGGCTCATGGCGGCGAAGTCCTGTAGCTCGCTTTGGAGTTTCGGACGCGCTTTCTCCGCAAGCTCGAACGCAAGGGTGTCTTCGTAGTCTGCGGGGTGGTCCTGTGTCCATACGAAGAGGTGGGCAAGCGCCTCGTACACCGGCCGTGCTTCGACGCTGATCGAGAATGCAGGCGCACTCGAGGTGAAATCGTGAATTTTCGTATCTGGAGTCGTCATGCGAGATATCTCGTTATGGTCGATAGATATCGAACAATACACCACCTGTGCGGGTATGTCTAGAGAAATCCACAACAGTTCGAGAAATATCGAACGCTAGATGAAGCGTCGTCCGCGGGTAGGTTCTACGTTGGCCGAGTCGGCTTGTACGCGTGGGCGATCCAGGTGGCGAGAAACACCGCTCGGCTTGTGGGTGTGTCGTCGTTGAGCATGGCTGCAGCGGCTGCTGCGACGGTCTTGTTGGCGCGCATCACGGGCGGTAGATCGGCTGCTGCTGCTTTCCATGCTCCGGTGGAACGCGACTCGTCCCAGTCGAGGTACCGGAAGAAGCTTGCGAAGATAACTTCGCGGTTGATGATGTCGCTCCAAATGGTGGTCGGGATGCTTGAGAAAAGATCGATGCCGTAGGGTTCGCCGTTCTCCATTGCGAGATCGACGAACACCGCGGCGTAGAGATCATTGGAGCCCTCGGTGCACACTGCGAATGCTTCCCATGCCTGCTCGATTGCCCCGTCGGGCGGGGTTGTGAGGTAGATGCGATTGTCGATCGGTAGCATCTCGATCGCGAAGCGCCACGGCTCGGTCCCTTCTTCGTCCCATTCGAACGTGATGAGCGGTCGGAGACCCTCCTGTTCGCCAATGACCTCATACGCGGCTTCCTCGTCTTCGAGGTCGTCGAGGGTGTCGTACGCAACGGCGGCAATGTCGACAGGCGCGTCGGGCAAGAGCACCACGAGATCGTCGCTCTCGAGGCGCGGCGTTTGGAACCAAATGGCGAGTTCATCTTGAAAAGTTGTGAGATCCATCTGCGTCCACTTGTCCCCGTCGACCGCGTCCGGTAGTAACTGGTGGTCAGCCTCTGATCCCACACGGGATCCCCGCTGCACCACACGCGGAGTACGTCGTTAGAGCATACCGGTCGGAAGCGAATCCGACGACACGCCCATGTGGTCGCCTTGTTGCGTTGCACTCTCTGAGAAACCCACGCGGCCGGTCGTGGGGATCGGGCGACCGACTCCGTACCGCTACACTCTCGCCCGTCGGGCCCGTAGCTCAGTTGGTCAGAGCAGGCGACTCATAATCGCTTGGCCGCAGGTTCAAGTCCTGCCGGGCCCACACTGCCGGGCCCACGGGGAATGCCTACGGCATTCCCCGTTTCTTAGGGTGGGGCTCGGCGGGTGGTGTATCGGTGGCCGAGGGGGCTGGTCCATTGGTATCCGCCGTTGTCGAGTTTTTCGGTGGTCCAGCCGTGGTGTTTGAGGATGTGGTGGAATCTGCAGAGGGGTGCGAGGTTGTGTTCACTCGTTTTTCCGCCATGTGCGACTGCTTTGCTGTGGTCGAGGTCGGACTGCACGGAGGGCATGCGGCATCCGGGGAACACACACCATCGGTGACGGGTCTCAAC